>NZ_CAJCKD010000021.1:0-61468 GCF_903970855.1 Curtobacterium sp. ME12 | reverse complement strand
GTGTCCGCGGCCGCGTTCGCCGCGACGAGGGCGGCCGATGCCAGCCCGACGAAGGCGACGTGCTGCACCCCCGTCGTGCGGAGCACGGCGGCGGCGTGGCGCGCGGACCGGACCTGCGCGTCGGGCGTGGTGTCGGGTCCGCCGTCACCACGTCCGGACGGGTCGTACCGCACCGAGGCGATGCCACGGGCCTCCAGGCGGTCGGCCAGCAGACGGAGCGTGCGGTACGCGATGACGCCCTCCTGCCCGAGCGGCGGGCAGATCACGACGCCCGCGCGCGCGGCGGCGGGGAGCTGGGCCGCGGCGCGGATCGCCGGCGATCCGGACCAGCCGTGCAGCGTGGTCACAGGGCGAGGGCGGCGCGGGCGGACGCCGGCCAGGCGGCGAGGTCCGTGCCGTGGGCGGCGAACAGGGCGATGGTGATGCGCTCCAGGCCGAACGCGATGCAGGCGCTGTGCGCGACCTGTCCGTCCTCGGTGCGGAGGCCGAACGAGGTGCCGAAGTGGTCCTCGTGCAGGTTCGCGGAGCTGATCGCGGTGGCGTCGTGGTCGGGTCCGTAGACCTTCGTCACGAACTCGAACTTGAGCGCCTGCTCGACCTGGTTGCGGGCGAGCATCTGCCCGACGCGGCCGAAGAAGGGGTCGTTGGCGGGGACGACGTCGATCTCGAGCCCGAACGACTCGAGCAGCGCGCGCATCACCGGGATGCTGCCGTCACGGTGGGCCGCTGCGGACGCGGGGGTGCCGACGTGCACGAACTCGTGCATGTGGAAGGCCTGCAGGCGCATCGGGTCGAGCGAGGGCTCCCGGCGGAAGGAGTCGCCGAGGACGTCGAAGAACCGGCCCTGCTGGGGCACGGTGTCGCCGATCAGGCCGTAGACCGGGTGGCAGACCGCGGGGGTGAGCATGAGGTCGGCCGGCTCGAGGAACCCCTCCCAACGCTCACCGCGCTCGCGGGCGGCGAGCAGTGCGCGGTGGGTGCGGTCGTCGCCGGTGAACCCGGAGATCGACGCGGCGAGGTCCGGGAACGACGCGATGTAGTCGGTGCGCTCGAACGACGCGAGCGGCTCGACCGGCGGGAAGCGCAGGACCTCGGCGCCGAGACGCTGCTGGCTGCGGACCGCGGCGGCGTCGACCGCGGCGTACACGCGCTCGAAGACCCCGGTGCGGCCGTAGAGGCCGGGCGTGCCGAGGTCGAGGAGGACGCCGTCGGTCAGCAGGCGGGCGCGGAGGGCGGCGCGGGCGGCGTCGAGCGACGCGGCGGCGTCGGCGGTGGTGGTGTCGGTGCTGTGCGTGGTGGTGTCCGTGCTGGTCACAGGATCACTCCCGTCATCATGGCCAGGTCGGCGTCGTTCTTGAGGAGCCGGTCGTTGCTCACCATGACGGCGGCCCCGTGGGCGTCTCGGAGGTGCCGGGCGATGCTCAGTGGACCCGAGGCGGCGTAGCCCGCGATCCCGACGATGCGCAGTGCCTTCGTGACGATGTCGGTGACGCGCTCGGACGCACCGATCTTCAGGGCGTTCGCTGCGAGGGCGTAGGCGCTCGAGGCGAGCACCTCCGGGTCGTCGGCGGCGGCATCGAACCGTTCGGCGGCGTGGCGCACCGAGTCGGCGAGGGCCTGCAGGTCGACCAGGAGCTCGGCGAGCCGGAGGGCACCGGGCGGGGTCGTCCCGACGACGGCGCGGGCCTGCTTCCGGACGGCACTGCGGGCACGTTCGGCCGACGAGACCGCGATGCCGAGCCAGACCGACGCCCAGAGCACGTGCGACACCGGCAGGACGGTCTGGGCGGAGATCGTGGCGTAGTCGTCGCGGAACACCCGGTCGATCGTCGTCTCGGTGTCGAGGATCCACCCGTTGCTGCACGTGCCGCGGAGCCCCATGGTGTCCCAGGTGGACGTCTGCGACAGGACCATCGTGTCGGTGCGGCAGATGAGCAGTCGCTGGTCCGACGCCGGAGCGTCCGGGTCGCGTCGGGCGGTGACGAACACCGCGTCGGCCTCGGTGGCGTACGAGATCACCGGCGCGTCCTTGCGCAGGCGGATCCGGCCGTCGTCGGTCGGCTCGATGGAACACGTGGACCGACGGGCGTCGCCGCCGACGCCCCGCTCGGTCGTGGCCGACGCGACGAGCGCACCACCACGGACGGCCTCGATCGTCTCGAGCACGCCGGCGCCGTCGCCGCCGTGCCGCCAGAGCGCCATGACCTGGCCCTGGTGCATCGCGAACACCATGCCGGTCGCGGCACAGGCCCGGCCGAGTTCGGTCGCGATCGCGGAGAGTTCGGCCACGGAGGCACCCTCACCGCCGTGCTCGGTCGGCACTGCTGCCGCGAGCAGGCCGTACTCCCGCATCGCGGCGATGGCCTCGCGCGGGGGTCGGGCGTCGCGGTCGACCTCGTCGGCGAACTGTGCGGCGACCTCGGCCACCGCGCTCGCACGCTCCGCGAAGCGGTCGACGACCGACGGTGCGGGCAGGACCAGGGTCACGACGCGAGCTCCGCGGCGGCGGTGATCGACTCGACGCTCGCGAAGGTCGACCGGTTCAGCACGGAGTCGGGGAACTCGACGTCGAGGTCCGACTCCACCGCGAGCATCACGTTGACGGTGGCGTGCGAGGTCAGGCCGAGGGCGTAGAGGTCGGCGATCGACGCGACGTCCCACGCGTCGACCGTCAGTCGACCGTGCTCGGCGAGGGCGCGACGGACGGCCCGGTCGGTGGCCGGGTCGGCGATCGTCGCGGTGGTGCTGGAGGGGTTCGGGTCCTGTTCCATGACTGCAACCGTAAAGAGGAACGGCCCTCGGGAAACCGCCGTGCGGGTGCGGGAAACCGCACCCCTGTCCGGAGCGCCGGCTCAGCGCTCCGAGAGGGCCACCGCAGTCGCCACCGCGAGCCCCCGTTCGTGTGCCAACGAGACCGCGATCGGGCCACACCCGATCGACGCCGCCAGATCCGCGGCCGCCCCGGACAGCTCGACCGTCGGGGCGCCGCCGGCGTCGAGCACGACGGCCACGTCACGCAGCGGGATCGCCTGGTCCGGAGCCGGCCGGAGCAGTTTCAGGACGGCCTCCTTGCCTGCGAACCGGGCAGCGAGTCGCTCCGGGTCGTCGCCGGTGTCGGTGCGCTCCCGCAGGGTGAACACCCGGTCCAGGTACCGCTCGCCGTGCGCCGTCACGGCGTCGACGACGTCCTCGACCGCCGCGAGGTCGGTCCCGGTGCGGATGGTCGTCACGAGGAGCAGGCTACGCACGAGTCCTGCACGGTGCATTCCCCGACGGGCATGATGGACGGCGGGGGTTCGTATGATCGTCGCCAGGGACCACCGAGGGGGAACGATGGCATCACCGTGGACGGGCATCATCGAGGACGCGCGGCACTACCCGTCGCCGCACAACTCGCAACCGATCGTCGTGCGCGTCGAGGACGACCGCACCGCGACCGTGTTCTACGACCTGCGACGGGGGTTGCCGGCGGAGTCGTTCGGCATCCCGTTCGGGCACGTCTGCGCCGGGGTGTTCCTGGCCGGGCTCGACGTGGTCGCACGGGCGCACGGGTTCACCGTGCAGGAACGGCTCGACCACGCCGAGATGGACTTCGGACGGCTCGGCGCCGGTCCGGACGACCACCTGCACCGGCTGGGCACGGTGACGTTGCGTCCGCACCTGGTCACCGTGGACGACCGGGAGGCCCTGGCCGGCTTCCTCGCACGGCGCACCTCGCGCAGGCCCTACGACGCAACACTCGTCGACGCCACCGCGATCGAGGCCGCGTCCGCCATCGCGTCGGCGGCCGGGCAACGCTTCCGCACCACCGACGACCGGGCCACCGTCGACGAGATCGTGCGCGTCAACCAGGAGACCCTGTTCGACGACCTGCAACACGACGCCGTGCACGACGAGATCCTGCACTGGCTGCGGTTCTCGAAGCGACAGGCAGCGGCCACCGGCGATGGGCTGTCCGCCGAGACGATGCTCATGCCCGGCCCGGTGCTCCGGTTCGCCATGGAGCACCGCGGACTCTGGCAGGCCCCGGGCATCGGCGGGGTCTTCCGCAGGGTGTACCTGTCGACCATGCGGGGCGTCCGACAGCTCGCCTGGCTCGAGGGACCGTTCAGCACCCCGGCCGAGTACGTCGAGGCCGGACGGGTCTTCATGCGCATCTGGCTGGAGTTCTCCGCCCGCGGCATCGCCATGCACCCCTTCGGCACCGTGATCACCAACCCGCGATCGCACGCCGCGTTCGTGGAACGTGCGGGCGTCGACGAGTCCGACGGGCGGATGGCCTGGATGCTGTTCCGCTTCGGACACAGCGACCCACCACCGCTGGCGCACCGCCGACCCGCAGCAGCGATGACCCTCGGCGGTGCCCGGTGAAACGCGCAGCGGTGTTCTCGGTGGTGTGGTTGGTCGAGACGTTCGTCGCGCTGTTCATGCCCCGCGTCGGCACCCACAAGCTCCTGCTCACGCCGGGCATCGAGCCGCTCCGCTGGACCCTCGGACGCTGGCGCGCCTGGCGGACCGCGGAACGGGCTGCGAAGCGGGTCCCCGCGTACCGGGCATTCCTGGCGGAGTCCGGACGCGCCTCCAGGCTCGACACCCGTGGCGGGATCGCCGCGGCGATCTCGGGACTGCCCGAGATGGACAAGGACTCCTACGTCAAGCGCTGGAGCATCCCCGAGCGCTGCGTCGACGGACGCCTGCCCCGACGCGGCGTCGTCGTCGACGAGTCCAGCGGATCGAGCGGCACCCCGACCAGCTGGGTGCGCGGCCCCGACGAACGCCAGGCCACCCGACAGCTGCTGCAGCTCGGGTTCTCGCGCACCGCGAAGGACCTGTCCAAACAGCCGTTCGTGCTCAACGCCTTCTCGCTCGGGGCATGGGCCACCGGGATGAACGTCACCGCCTCGCTCACCGAGTCGTCCATGATCAAGTCGATCGGCCCGGACCGCGACAAGATCGTGCAGACGATGCGCGAGTTCGGGACCGACTTCACCTACATCATCTGCAGCTACCCGCCGTTCCTGAAGGCCCTGTTCGAGGACGACCGGCTCGACTGGAGCCGGTACACGATCGTCGCCGCGTTCGGAGGCGAGGGCATCAGCGAGAACATGCGCGCCCACATCGAGCAGTACGCCCAAGCCGTGCTCGGCTCCTACGGCGCGAGCGACCTCGAGATCAACCTCGGCATCGAGACACCGTTCAGCGTGCAGCTGCGCCGAGCGATCGCCGCATCACCGGAACTCTCCGCCGCCCTGACCAAGCAGGGCGAGTACGGGGTGCTGCCGATGGTGTTCCAGTTCAACCCGTTCGGCTACCTGATCGAGACGAACGACCTCGGCGAACTCGTCGTCACCATCGCCCGCTCCGAGAACATCAGTCCACGCATCCGCTACAACATCCACGACCGCGGACACGTGGTGCGCATGAAGGAGCTGCGGTCCGTGCTGCGGACGACCGGCCACGCGGCGCTCGCCGCCGAGGCCGAGCTCGACCTGCCGCTGCTGTTCCACTACGGCCGGTCCGACCTGTCCGTCGACTACAACGGGGCCGTCGTCGCACCCGACGTGGTCCGGGACGTCGTGTACGGCGACCCGGAGCTGCTCGAGGCCGTCGAGAACCACCGGCTGATCAGCTACGAGGACGACCGCGGCGACCGGCAGCTGCACATCGCGTTCCAGCTCGCCTCGGGTGCCGGCGGGTTCGACGCCGATGCCGCTCGCGGCGCCGTGGTCGCGGAGCTGCGCCGGCTGAACAAGGACTTCTCGAACGCGATCCGCACGGCGCCGCCCGGCACGCTGCCGACGGTGGCGTTCTACCCGTACCGGACGGGGCCGTTCCGCGAGGACGGCAAGAAGCTCAAGAACGAGTACGTGTGGCAGCTGCCGGCCGGGTCGGTCGAGCAGTGGGACCTCGACCTGTCGTGGGTCGCGGCGAAGGAGGCCTGAGCCGAGCCGGTTCCGGCGCTAGTCGTACTGTGGCGGCCAGTCGAAGGGCGTCGGCAGGTGCGGGACCTCGCCGACGGTCGTGACGACGAGGACGACCTGGCGCAGGTCCGTGAGCTCGATCGAGCGCGGGTTGCCGATCCTCCGGTGTCCGTCGACCCACACCGTCAGTTCGCCGCGCAGGCCACCGACGTGCTCCGGACCGAGCGAGACGCCCCACTCGTCGAAGAACTGGCCGAGCGTGAAGGGCTGTTCCGTCGGCGACTCGACGTGCACGATGCCCGAGGTGTCGTGCGTGTGGATCTCCGCGGCGAACTTCCGGCTGTCCGAGTGCCCGATGTTCGCCGGGACGGTCACCGGTTCGTCGCCGTCCAGGATCGTCAGGTGCGTGTGCACGTGCTCGGCCAACCGTTCGCCCCAGACGTTCCGGAGCCCGGCGGCCTCGGCGCGGGCCGCCAGGTCGGACGGACGTGGCCAGGGCGGAGCATCGCGGGCGGTGACCGGTCCGGGTGCGGCACACCCGGACAGCAGCAGGAGTGCGGCCACCGCGACCGCGACGATCCGCAGGTTCACCAGCGGTCGTGGACGCTCGCGCGGAACCACGTGTCGTACAGGTCGTGCACGGTGGCGTCGAGACCCTCGATCGGCGGCAGGTCGCCGGCTGCGGCGTTCGAGCGCGCCTGCTCCGGGTTGCGCGCGCCGGGGATCGCCGCGGTGACGCCGTCCTGCGCGAGGATCCACGCGAGCGCCGCCTGCGGGACCGAGACGGCGTCGGGCAGGGACGCCGCGAAGGTCTGCGCGGCGCGCACGCCGTCGTCGTAGTCGACGCCGCTGAAGGTCTCGCCCTGGTCGAAGGCCTCGCCGTGGCGGTTGAAGTTGCGGTGGTCGCCCTCGGCGAACGACGTGTCGGTCGTGTACTTGCCGGAGAGCAGCCCCGAGGCCAACGGGACGCGCGCCAGGATGCCGACCCCTGCCTCCCGGGCCGCCGGCAGCACGCGGTCGAGCGGCTTGAGACGGAACGCGTTGAGGATGATCTGGACGCTCGCGACGCCGGGCCGGGCGATCGCGGTGAGGGCCTGGTCGGCGGTCTCGACGCTGACGCCGTAGGCGGCGACCGAGCCGTCGGCGACCAGCGCGTCGAGGGCGTCGTAGACGGCGTCGTCCTGGTAGACCGGGGTCGGCGGGCAGTGCAGCTGCACGAGGTCGAGGGTGTCCTGCCCGAGGTTCCTCCGCGAGCGGTCGACCCACTCGCGGAAGTTCGCGGCGACGTAGTTCTCGGGGACCTGGTCGGCGCGACGGCCCATCTTCGTGGTGATCGTCAGTGGCACGTCGGGGTTCGCGGCACGCCACGCGCCGATGAGCTGCTCGCTCCGGCCGTCGCCGTAGACGTCGGCGGTGTCGAACAGGGTGACACCCGACTCGACGGAGGCGTCCATGACGGCGTTCGCGTCGGCTTCGGAGACGGGACCCCAGTCACCGCCGAACTGCCAGGTGCCGAGACCGATGGGGGAGACGGAGCGGCCGGTGCGGCCGAGGGTGCGACTCTGCATGCGTCCGAGCGTAGTCAGACGCGCACGGGCGGTGTCCAGTCGGGCGGGGTTCGGCCGAGCATGGTTCGGCCGAGCGGGGTTCAGCCGATCGTGGAGACGCCACGGCGCAGGAGCGCTCGCGCCGCCCGGGCGCGGGGGATGACCCAGACGGCTGCCCACAGGGCCATCGCGCTCCACAGCAGGATGAGCATCGTCGTGATGAGCGTGCCGTGCTGGTCGCGCACCGACCACGTCATCGCGATCCACAGCACGCCGAGGACGACCTTGCCCCAGCCGGCGCCCTCACGGTCCGCCTGGGCCTGGACGAGCGGGATCCACTGGTCCGCCGGCACACCCGCGGGTACCTGACCGTCGGCGATCCACTCGCGCACGACGATCGACCGTTCGTAGCCACCCTCGGCGCGCCAGGCGCGGCGCTGCAGGACGACGGCGATCGCGGCTCCGGCCGCCGCGGTCGGGACGCCGACCGAGACCAGGACGGTGGTGGTCGCCTCGGTCCACGAGGACAGGACCAGCATGACCAGGACGACGGCGAAGGCCGCGCCCGTCACGCCCGCACCGAGCAGGCGGAGCCGCCCGGCTTCGTCGAGGACACCGACTCCGACACCGTTCACGGGGGAGAGCGTACCTGCGGTGATCGGGGGCCGGGCTGTTCGTCAGCCCAGTGCCAGCAACCAGCACATGCCGGCGGCGGTGAAGGCCATCGCCCAGCTCACCAGGCTGCCGATCAAGAAGTACTCGGCCTGGTAGCCGGTCGTCTCGCGGCGGATCTCGGGGAAGCGGACGATCCCCTTCGCGGCGATCAGCGCCGCGACGACGGGGAAGGCGCCGGCCAACGAGAACCCGGCCAGCAACAGGCGCTCGATCGGGCCGATCATGCGTCCGCCCTTGAGGGTGACCGTGCCGTCTGCGTCTGCGTCTGCGTCTGCGTCTGCGTTCCCGTCGGCCCCGGGTGCCCGGGCGGTTCGGCGCCAGTCGAAGCGCTTCCGGCGGGTCGGTTCGGCCGCCACTGCACCGGCCCTTGCGTCGGGGGACAGCCCCGGTGGCAGCGCCTGGGCGACGACCACGTTGGCCGAGTCGACCAGGAACAGTGCGGACCCGATGCCTGCGACGAGCGCCGGGAGCGGCACCGCTCCGACGAACGCCGGGCCGGCGTCACGGTGCCAGTCGACCACGAAGCCGGAGGCGTCGGCGGGCGGCGACCAGAGCAGCAGCACGGCGACGGCGACGGCGAGCAGGACGGCCGGCCACGACCCCGAGCGGCGGAGCCAGGGCACCGGCCGGCCTCGGCCGGGTGCGCCCCCGGACCGCACCGGGATCGTCGTCGCGACCCACAGGGCTGCGAGGACGACCGTGACCAGCACCGACCAGACCGCGATGCCGAGGCCGAGCACCGCCACGGCCGTCACGGCGGCCCAGAGCAGGACGATCACCGAACTGGTCCCTACGCGTCGTGGGGCGGCGTCGGTCCCGGTCCGTGCACGCACGACGTCGGCGAGCCCGACCAGGGTCAGGAGGACGCCGGCGAGCATCAGCGGCCCCCATCGCCGAGGACACGCAGGCCCTCGACCAGGGCGGCGACGCCCGACTTCTGCACGGACTGGGACACCGCCGACGGGGTGATCCCCTCGTCCGCGGCGATCTGCGCCTGCGTCCGGCCCTGCACCAGACCGAGTGCGATCCGGCGGGCGCGGGGTGCGAGCCGCGAGACGACGTGGTCACGGCTGAGGAAGTAGGCGTTCACGAGTCGCTCCGTCGTTCCGTGGCGGTCATCGGCGTCGTGGTACCAGGACCGCAGGAACGCGGTCCGGCCGTCCTCGCGCCGGTGGGTCTCGTTGATGGCGTCCCGCGCCGACCACCAGCCCGGGCCGTCCTGCAGCGGGCCGGCGCCGCCGGTGCCGATCGTCCGGACCTGCCCGCGGCCGATGCCGAGGCGGATCTGCACGGTCGGGGGGAGTGCGAGGGTCGCGGCCGTCGTCGCCACGAGGGCATCGGTGAGCGTGCCGTAGATGACCTGGAACTCGTCGCCGACCGTGGCGTGCAAGGGGTCGAGTGCGGCGACGTCCGCGGTACTGTCGAACGCGCGCTCCACGTCGTGCTGGGCTGCGGAGCGGTCGTCGAGCATGCGGGAGTCGACCAGGTCGACGATCACGGCTACGACTGGCTCGGACTGCATGGGTTAAGCGTAGAGCTTCATATCGTCGAAAGTAAGTCTGGGGCTAAACTTCATCGACTGCCGTGACGCTCTAGGATCGTCGTGAGGGCCTTTAGCTCAGCTGGTAGAGCGCCACGTTTACACCGTGGATGTCGTCGGTTCGATCCCGGCAGGGCCCACCGAGAAGACCCGGGTTCAGCGCGTGGCTGGTCCGCCGCCGGGACCGGCCGACGATCCGTCAGTCGCTGAGAGGCCACGGCCATCCGGCTTCGTGGTCGCCGCCGGCTCGTCGATCCTCGATGTGCTCGCCGTGCCCATGGACAGCAGCATCAGCGCGCGCGCCGTTGCAGAGCCGGCCTCGCAGCCGTAGACGACGAGCTGCAGGCCGGGTGACCCCTCGACGGCGAAGGTGTGTGCGTCGAACTCCAGCCACCCGACCTTCCCGTGCTCGAACCGCTTCGCGGTGGTCGTCTTGCGCCGTACCCGTTGCGTGCTCCACCGTTCGGCGAACTCGGGGCTGGCGTCGTTCACGGCTGCGATGAGACGAAGGAGGCGCGGGTCGCTCCCGAACTCCGCGGTCGCCGCCCGCAGGCTCGCGACGGTTGCGTCTGCGGCGCGGGCCCAGTCGGCGTGGAAGTGCCGAGCCGCCGGGTCGAGGAAGGTCATCCGCACGAGGTTGTCGAATCGTCCGAAGGGTGCGTACACCGCACGTGCCAGGGCGTTCGCGGCGAGGACCTCGTGCGCGGGGTCGATCACGAACGCGGGGTGTGTCGACCACGAGTCGAGCAGCTGCCCGAGAGCCGGCGTCACCGACGTCGCCACGCGGGGGAGTCGCGGGGAAGCAACCAGTCCTGCCAACGAGAACAGGTGTGCACGCTCGTCGCCCTCGAGCTCGAGCCCGTCGGCGATGCCCTCGAGCACGGCGGCGCCGGGACTCAACTCCCGCCCTTGCTCGAGGCGCGTGTAGTAGTCGACGCTGAGGCCGCCCAGCACCGCGAGCTCCTCGCGACGGAGCCCGGGCACGCGGCGGACACCTCCGCCTGGCAGTCCGAGCGACTCCGGGGCGAGGCGGCCGCGGACGGCGCGCAGGTACGCTGCGAGGGTGAGGTCGTCGGCGGGCATGGGCACAGGACCAGGGTAGGTGGCAGGAGCTCCGCGTCCCTGGTCCTGCCGCACCCCGGCGGGACCGGGCCATGGTCCGGGGCTGCACGGGGCCGACGCTGGGAGCATGGACACCACCAGCACACCCCAGCCGGTTCACCCCTACCTCGGCCTCTGGGTCACCACCGATGGCCGCATCCGCCACGAGCTGCGGCCCGACGGCCGCTACGTGGAGGCCCGAGGCGACCGCGAGGCGGCCTACGTGGGCGCCTACGAGGTCGACGGTGACCACATCGACTACCGCGACGACACCGGCTTCACCGCGGACGGCGACTTCAGGGACGACGTCCTGCACCACGCGGGCATGGTGCTGCACCGACGGAAGGTCGTCCTCGTGACGGGCGCCTCGAGCGGTATCGGGCGCGCGACGGCCATCCGCCTCGCCGCGGCCGGCCACCCCGTCGTGCTCGGGGCCCGTCGCACCGACCAGCTCGACGAGCTCGTCACCGAGATCGAGGGGGCGGGCGGCACGGCGATGGCAGTGCCGCTCGACGTCACCGCCCTCGCCTCGGTGCAGGAGTTCGCGGCTGTTGCCCGGGCACGTTTCGGGCGGATCGACGTGCTCGTCGCGAACGCCGGCGTGATGCCGCTGTCGCCCCTTGCCGCAGGCCTCGTCGACGAGTGGGACAGGATGATCGACGTCAACGTCCGCGGCCTCCTCCACAGCATCGCGGCGACACTGCCCACCATGCTCGCGCAGGGCACGGGCCACGTCGTGACGATCGCGTCCGTCGGCGCCTACGACGTCTCGCCCACGGCGGCCGTCTACTGCGGCACGAAGTTCGCAGCACGGGCGATCACCGAGGGGCTTCGTCAGGAGTCACCGCGCGGTATCCGTGTCACCACCGTGTCGCCCGGAGTCACCGAGTCCGAGCTCGCTGCAACGATCACCGACGCTTCCGCCGCCGCCGCGATGGTCGTCTACCGCGCCGAGTCGATCTCTGCCGACGCGATCGCCCGCGCCGTCTCCTACGCGGTGGCCGAGCGACCCGACGTCGACGTGAACGAGATCGTCGTGAGGCCTGCGGCCCAGCGTTGAGTTGCTCCGCAGTGTCGCGGCGAGCCGCCATGCGAGGCCCGACGGGTGGCTGTCACTCCGAGAGGGCCATGTCTCGAGCGGCGATCGTCATCGAACGCGAGAGGCTCTGCGTGCCCGGGAGGTCAGAGTGATCGCGGCGAGAGCGAGGACGATCGCTGCGGCTGCGGCAATCCGGCCCACCTGCCGAGCGGCCAGCGCCGATGTCGTACTGCCGTTTCGTCAGGACGACATCGGCGCCCTCGGGGTGGGCCAGAAGAACACCGGCGCAACCTGGCCGGCCCTCACAGTCGCTACGACACAGATCACGAGTGCTACAACCTCAGTGCGATGAGGGCGACCGCCCACCGGAGTGCGGCTGTTCGACGCGTCATGAGATCACGGTGGCGGTCCTCGGCGGTCACCCCGGCGTCAGGTAGCGTCAGCGCCATGACAGGGATGCAGCGAGGCAGTCTGCTCGAACGGCTGATCGGCAAGCCCTTGCCGTGGCTCGTCTGGGTGTGGGCGGTCGTCGCGCTGGTCTGGCTCGTCCTGGCCGTCGTCGAACCGTCTCGGTTCCACACGCAGATGGCGGTCCTCTGGATCATCCTCGCTGCCGTGCAGATCGGCTCGGTGTCCCTCGCCCGTGCGCAGGCACGGAAGCGTGCTCGGAACGCAGGCAACCACTCGTAGCCGGCGCAGCGCCCGCGCCCGGCACACGTCGCTCGCATCGCTGGGCTGCACTTCGTCGTGCTCCGGAGATCGCTCTGCCGGTCTGAACAGATCCTGGACGTGACCCGGGCGGCGCGCCGCAGCCGGGACCCGTAGGCTCCGAGTCGGACCCACCGGTGCACGGGGCGCACGGCGGGATCCGAGGGGGAACCACATGTCCATCACATCCAGGATCACCACCGCGGGGACGGCGACCGTGATCGTCGTGCTCGCACTCTCCGGCTGCGCCGGGACCGGCACCACGGCACCGGGGACGGAGCGGGCGGCACAGCGGTCATCGGCACCGAAACCGACACAGGCACCGACGGAGACGCCGACCGCGGCGGCCACCGCCGACTCCGCCACGAAGGACCTCACGTTCGAGGACGGCGACGCGCTCTCGGCGAGCACGCTGCCCGCGTTCGGGCTCGAGGTCTCGGCGCTCGACGGCTGGGAGCAGACCGGCGAGGACCCGACCACCGGGTCGCGGGAGTACACGAACGCCGACGGTTCCGTGGCGACGATCACGCAGCAGCGGCTCACCGACCTCGACCCGACGATCGGGGACCGTGCCGCCACCGAGCAGCTGTTCACGGCCGCGGGGCTGCCGGCCGACCGACTCGAGGAGCAGCTGCTGCCGACGATCACCGGCGGCACCGCGCAGTTCCTGTCGATCGCGGGCCACAACACGGACGGGTCGTGGTCGGCGACCGTGGCGCGGGCGTTCGCGAAGCCCGGCGCAGCGCTCATCGTGAAGGTGCGGACGACCTCGCAGGAAGCGCTCCGACCAGACCTGCACGACATCCTCGTCAACGCGCAGGTGGTCGTCGCCTGACGACCCAGGCGACGGAACGGGAGACGGACGGGAGGCCCGGTGCCAGCTGGCACCGGGCCTCCCGTCCGTCTCGTGGGGACCCTGGGACGTTCGCCGCCGCCTCCGCGCCGACCGCCCGTTCCAGCCGCGCGAGGAGGGCGGAGCTGGGAACAGACTCGCAACGTCGTCGAAACACGCGCGCGGTGGGGTGGATGCATGGACGTCACCACCACGGATCGTGCTCCCGCTCGCTGGTACCAGTCGCTGTTCGTGCAGATCGCGATCGGCGTGGCCCTCGGCATCGCCGTCGGGGTCTGCTTCCCCGCGGCCGCGCCGGTGCTGAACGTGGTCGGGCAGGGGTTCATCCGGCTGATCGAGATGGTGATCGCGCCGCTCGTGTTCATCGTCGTGGTGACCGGCATCGTGCACGTCGGCGACCTGCGGTCCGTGGGCCGGATCGCCGGCAAGGCGATGATCTACTTCCTGCTCGCCTCGTCGTGCGCACTCGTGTTCGGGTTGCTGGTCGGCAACCTCGTGCGCCCCGGGGCCGGCCTGCGGGTCGACCCGTCGTCGCTCGACTCCTCCGCCGTGGCGGCGAAGACCGCGGGCGGTGCGGCTCCGGACGCTGGCACCTTCATCCTCGACCTCATCCCGTCGAGCGTCGTCAACGCATTCGCGACGAACGACATCCTGCAGGTGCTCGTCTTCGCGGTGTTCGTCGGCGCGGCGATCGCCGCGATCGGGAGCGACCGTGCGCGACCGCTCGTGCGGGGCCTCGACCTGTGCCTCGAGGTCGTCTACCGGATCCTCGGGTGGGTCATGCGCCTGTCGCCGCTCGGTGCGTTCGGCGCGATGGCGTACGTGGTCGGCCAGTACGGCATCGACACCCTGGGGTCGTACGGACTGCTCATCGCCGCCTGCTACGGCGCGGCGGCGGTGTTCATCGTGGCGCTGCTCGTCGGCGGGCGGCTGCTGTCCGGGGTGCCGATCTGGCGGTTCGTCTGGCACACCCGGGCCGAGTTCGGGCTGGCCCTGGGCACGGCGTCGACCGAGGCCGTGCTGCCGCGGATGATCACCCGGCTCACCGAGGTCGGCGTCTCCCGCAGTGTCGCCGGGCTCGTCGTGCCGACGGGGTACTCGTTCAACCTCGACGGGGCCGCGATCTACCTGTCGATCTCGCTGCTGTTCCTGACCCAGGCATTCGGGGTGCCGTTGACCCTCGAGCAGCAGGTCGCCGCGCTCGGGGTGCTCCTGCTGACGTCGAAGGGCATGGCCGGGGTGCCGGGCTCGTCGTTCCTGGCGCTGTCCGCCACGGCGACGAGTCTCGGGCTGTTCCCGGTGGCGGGTGTCGCGCTGCTGCTCGGAGCCGACCGGATCATGGACGCGATGCGGGTGAGCGTCAACCTGCTCGGCAACTGCGTCGCGACACTCGTGGTGGCGCGGTGGCAGGGCGAGCTCGACCGTGAGCGGGTGGACGCGGTGCTCCGGCCCGGGCGCGGGGTGCGGCCGTCGTCGGAGCCGGAACCTGCTGCGGGTGCTGCGGGTGCCGCGGGTGCAGCCGCGGTGTCGGCGCCGGTTCGGTGAGGGCCCTCGGCGCGGTCAGCGTTCGAGGACGGCGCGCTGCTGGTCGTACTGCTGGCGGGTCCGGCGGCCGCCCATCTTGCGGACGACTGCGCCGGAGGGGTCACGCGTGATCCGCCACCACACGCCGACACAGATCGCGTCGATGGGAAGG
Source organism: Curtobacterium sp. ME12 (assembly GCF_903970855.1). Classification (NCBI taxonomy): domain Bacteria; kingdom Bacillati; phylum Actinomycetota; class Actinomycetes; order Micrococcales; family Microbacteriaceae; genus Curtobacterium; species Curtobacterium sp. ME12. Next base: position 46,388 of record NZ_CAJCKD010000021.1, on the reverse strand, counting down.
ATCACGCAGAGCGACACGATGACGTGACGTCCGACATCGGCTCTCCACGGGAGTCCGGACAGCTCGAGTGCGGTGGTGACGAGGGCGGTGGTGACCAGGAAGATCGGGGTCAGCCAGAGCTTGCGCACGGACCACTGTCGGGCGGCGTCGAGTTCGTCCAGCCGGGCGAGCGGCAGCGTCGATCCGATGTGCTCACGGGGGTCGCCGCCGACGACGACCGCAGCGGGAGTCGTCGCCGGTACCGAGTCGCTGTCCGCCGCGGGACGCCACACCACGTCGTCCAGGTGCTCGACCTCGTCGTCGATGCGGAACCAGCCGCCTTCGAAGCCGTCGGCAGCGGCGTCGGGATCGGGGCGGGGCGTGGTCGTGGTCACGTCGGTCATCTTGGCAGCAACCCGGGCCGCTGCGGCACCACCGCTTCGGGGGTGGGCGGTGGCGTTGCTCGGGCCCGGGGCACGTTCTGCTGGCAGGATGTCCCCGACACCACGGGGCGGGGGCCGGCATGGGCACGGAACAGCAGGACTGGCGAGACCAGGGGGCGGGCCCGACGACGGGGCGGGGCAACGCGATCGCCATCGCGCTCGTGCTGCCGGTGCTGCTCGTCGTGAGCTGGGCGGTGCAGATCGGGGCGTACCTGGCGCGCGACTTCGGGGCGATCGACGACCGGCTCGGCGCCGGGGGCGTGTTGGCGCGGCTGGTCATCGGCGCCGTGCTCGCCGTGGGGATCCCCGTGGTCGTGCTCGTCGTGCAGGTCCGGGCTCGTCGACGCGAACCGCCGCACTCGCTGGCCGCCGTGGTCGCGGCGATCGTCGTGCTGGTCATCGCCGTACCGTGGAACGGCCTGATCCTGACGTCGCAGGTGCGGAGCATGGCCGCCGACGCCCGGCAGTGGGCGCAGCCGGCGACCGTCGCCGAGCGGCACTTCGCCGACGGCGACGCCCGGGCCACACTCGAGCGGATCGGGGACCGCACCGTGCGGATCCTCGGCGGCGACCGGAAGGCCGCGTACCGCGATGGTGAGCGAGCCGGTGGTGCGTACAGCGAGGAGTGCCAGCTGTCGAACGCGCACCAGGGAGTCCGGTGGCGGTACTGGTACCACCCGGTCAACTACACCGACGAACACGGCAAGGAACTCCTGCCCGAGGACCACACGATGATCGAGGGCGCGAACCGTGACGTGGCCGGCGTCCGCACGTACTGGGCCTCCGAGGGGATCGGTTCCCGCTCCGAAGCGGACCTGGTCCCCAGCCAGATCGCACCCACAGCGGACTGGCTCGAGAGTGGTTCGTCGTACACGCGGCCCGGTCCGGACGTCGACTTCCGCACGATCTGCCTGGTGCGCTGACCTCACTCACGGGCGGCCTCGTTGTAGGACTCGATCTGCTTGCCGGCCTGCTGCTCCGCGTCCTGCATCGTCGACTCGACGTCGGCGCCCTCGACGATCCGGTTGAAGGCTCCGATGACGGTGGCGCGCACCGTCGGGAACGCGCCGGTGATGCAGCCGGCCGCGGCGACGCTCGTGGGGTCGTCGGCCAGCTGCTTGTACATCGTGGCGATGTTCGGGTCGGACAGGGAGCGCTTGCCCACCGTGGTGTCCTGAGCGTCGGTGTTCATCGCGACGTAGCCGGTCGCCTTCGCCCACTCGGCCTGCACGTCCGGTGTCTGGAGCCAGTGGGCGAACGTGTACGACGCCTGCTGTTCGGCGGACGAGTGGCCCTTGCCGGAGATCCAGAGCGCGTTGCCGCCGATGACCTGCCCGGCGTCGTCGGAGTCCGACGTGGTGGGGAACCGGGCGACGACGGACTTCGAGCCGTCCGGGTCGACCGTCGTGTAGGCGCCCGACGAGGTCAGCAGCATCCCGACCTTGTTGCTCGAGAACGCCGAGTTCTGCACGGTCGAGTCGGTGCCGGGGTTCAGGGCGGCGCCGTCCTGGTAGAGCTTCTGCAGCGTGGTCATGAACTGCACCTGGGTGTCCGAGGTGAGCGAGACACCGGTGACCGGCTTGCCCTTCCGCCCGTTGTCCGGCGTGCAGAAGGGCTGGCCGCCCGAGGCGCTGAGCTCCTCGAGCATCCACGAGTCGCCCATGTTCATGCTCATGCCGTAGCCACCAGTCTCGGCGTGGATCTTCTCGGCCCAGGTCGCGACCTGCGCCAGCGTCTTCGGCGGCTCGGCGGCGTCGAGGCCGGCCTTCGCGACCAGTGCCTTGTTCAGGTAGAGCACGGGCATCGAGACCGAGAACGGCATCGCCGCCAGTGACTTGCCGTCGCTGTAGTAGGTGGCGGCGGCCGGGGCGATCGTGTCGGTGCCCGATGTCGAGCCGCTGATCTCCGCGGGGGACACCGTCTGGCCGGAGTCGATCATGAACCCGGTCGACACGTCGTTCATCATGAGCAGGTCAGGCGTCGAGCCGGACTGCACCGCCGCGGTGTACTTCGTCTGGACGGCTGCGTAGTCGCCCTGGAACGACGACTTCACGGTGATGTGCTGGTCGTTCTCCTTGTTGAACCGGGCGACGAGCGCGTCGAGCTCGGTCGCGGGCGGCCCGGACATGGCGTGCCAGAAGTCGACGGTGACGGGGCCCGAGCTGTCCGACGCGGAGCTCGACGTGGAGCACCCGGTCAGGGCGAGGACCGTGACGGCGCCGGTGGCGAGTGCGGCGAGGGCGGTGGAGCGACGTGCGGGCATGGTGCGTCCTTCGGGTGTGGGGCGGGCGGGGGTCAGGGAGGGGCGGGAACGTGTCGTCACTTGAGCGCCCCGGCGGTGAGGCCGCCGGCGAGGAACCGCTGGGCGACGAGGACGAGGACCAGGACGGGGAGGGTCACCATGGCGGCGCCGGCGAGGACCACGCCGATGTCGGCGGCCTCGGCGTCGGACAGCTGGGCGATGCCCACCTGCACGGTGCGGTGCTCCGGCGAGTTGGTGACGAGGAGCGGCCAGAAGAACCCGTTCCAGGCGGCCGTCGCGCTCACCAGGGTGACCGAGACGAGCGTCGGTCGGGTGAGCGGCAGGAGCATGGACCGGATGAACCGGAAGTGTCCGGCGCCGTCGAGCACCGCGGCTTCGCGCAGCTCGTCCGGGAAGCTCAGGAACGCCTGGCGGAACAGGAAGATCGTCAGCGCCGAGGCCACGAACGGCAGGAAGACGACCAGGAGCGTGTCGATGAGGTGCCACGACGAGACGGTCAGGTAGTTCGCGATCAGTGTCGTCTCGCCGGGGATCATCATGCTGGCGAGCAGGACGAGGAACAGGGCACGGGTACCCCGGAGCCGACAGAACACCAGGGCGTAGGCGGTCATGATGCCGATGACGACCTGCAGCACCGTCTGGGCGAGGGTGACGACGACGCTGTTCAGGAACTGCTGCCCGAGCGGAACGACCTGCGTGGCCCGGACGATGTTGTCGAGCGTCAGGTGGATCGGGACGAGACCGGCGAGGCCCTGGTCCAGGTACCGGGTTGGGGTGAGCCCGCCCTCGAACACGTAGTAGAGGGGAAAGCAGACGACGACGACCGCGATGACGAGCCAGGCGTAGACGAAGACGCTCCGGAGCCGGCGTGCGGTGACGGGACGCATCAGTAGTGCACCCGCTTCTCGAGTACGCCGAACTGCACCAGCGACAGCCCGAGGACCAGCAGGAACAGCACGACCCCGAGCGCGGCGGCGAGGCCGAAGTTCGCGCTGCCGGACCCGAACGCCTGTTGGTAGATCGCGTAGACGAGGGTCTTCGAGGAGTCGGCCGGACCACCGCCGGTCAGGATCTGGATCTGCCCGAAGGTCGTGAGTGCCTCGACGGTTCCGGTCACGACGACGAAGAAGAGCGTCGGCGTGACGAGCGGCAGGGAGATCGACCAGAGCGTCCGCACGGGCCCGGCACCGTCGAGGTGCGCCGCCTCGATGACGTCCTGGTCGATGGCGCCGAACGCTCCGAGCAAGAGCAGCACGGTGAACCCGAGCGACCCCCAGATCGTCACGACGACGACGCTCGCCAGGGCCCACTGCGTGCTCGTCAGGAACGGGACGGGCGCACCGCCGAACTGGGTGATCACCGTGTTCAGCAGCCCGTTGCCGGGTGCGAGCATCGCCGCGAACGCGACGGAGCCAGCCGAGACGGACACGACCATGGGTGCCGTCAGGAGTGCGCGGAAGACCGGCAGGCCGCGGAGCTGCACGGTCAGGGGGATCACGACGAGCAGACCGAACACGATGCGGCCGACGACCACGCCGACGCAGAAGACCGCGGTGGTCAGCATCGTCCGTCCGAACGCGGGATCGGTGAACGTGCGGACGTAGTTCTGCAGCCCCACCGAGCCCGCCGGCTGGCCGAAGATGTCGGTGCCCTGGGTGCTGAGGACCAGGACGCGGCCGAGCGGGTAGAAGACGAAGACCGCGAACGCGAGCAGCGCCGGTGCGAGGAGCACCAGACCGAGCCGGCGGTCCGAGCGCAACGAGGACCGGGTCGTCCGGGTCGTCCGGGGTGGACGCCGCGACTGCGGCGGCCGGGGCGACCGCGCTGTGCGCGGGGGAACGGCGACCAGGTCGGACCTGACGGGGACCCTCATGGGGCGGACTCCTCCGGTTAGGGAACGTTCCCTAACCGGGAACGCCTCCACTGTGCGGCGGGGGTCGGAGACCGGTCAAGGAACGTCGACCACCCGCCGTCACCCGTTCACGCCGCGTTCAACCCGTCCGTCGATCGGGTGCCGTCGTTCACCGCTCCACGCCGCGCGTTCACCTCGGGTTCGGTCCGGCGACCGGCGTGGTTCGCCGTCCAGGGGCCTCGACGTCGTAGAACCGGGGACCATGCGAACCGTTCCTGCTCCCCAGACACTCCGGGCGATCGCCGAGGAGGCCGCGCGCACCGTCGCGCCCGACCTGCTCGCCGTGTTCCGCGCCCCGATGACGATCAGCACGAAGCGCGATGCGCACGACGTGGTGACCCTGCACGACCGCGCCGCGGAAGAGGCGATCACGGCGGTGCTCACCGCGGCCGTGCCGGGCTCCGTCGTGCTCGGAGAAGAAGGCGGCACCACCGGCGGCACCGGCACCACCGGCAGCACCGCGGACCCGGTGGTGCGGTGGATCGTGGACCCCATCGACGGCACCGCGAACTTCGCCCGCGGACTCGCGTACTGGTGCATCTCGATCGCGGCCGAGGTCGACGGCGCGGTCGTCGCGGGGGTGGTCTTCGATCCCGTCGCGGACCACGTGTTCGCGGCGGACGACCACGGCGCCTGGCTCGACGGCGCGCCGATGCACTCGTCCTCGGGGCCGGCCGGCGCCGCGACGGTCCTGACGAGCTTCCCGGTGCAGCAGGACCTCGACCTGCTCGGCGAGGCCGCGGCGTTCGACCTGCTCCGGGACCTGACGCTCCGGTACCGCCACCACCACAGCCTCGGCAGCGGTGCACTCAACCTGGTGCACGTCGCCGCCGGGTGGTCGGACGTGACGATGGGCTTCGCCACGCACCCGTGGGACGTCGCCGCCGGAGCCCTGGTGCTCGAGCGCGCCGACGGGTGGTTCCGGGGCTTCCGTCGGGGCGAAGTCGTCGACCGCGCACACCTGGCGGACGACTACGTCGCCGCCGGCGCCGGGGAATCGCACGCCGAGCTGGTGCGCCGGGTGCAGGAACTGTCGGCGACGACCGCCGCCGACTGAGCCGCCGACCGGGCCGCTGGGCTGCCCGCCGACCGATTCGACGCGGCCGTCGCGAGCGGTCAGCCGAGCGGGTGCCCGGCGACCGCCCGCGCGGTGGAGCCACGCGGCAGCAGGCGCGTCGGGAGCACCTCGTGCCGGTCGCCGCGACGACCCCGGAGCCGCTCGACCAGGAGCTCGACCGCTCGCGCGCCCATCCGGACGCGGGGCTGGTCGACGCTCGTCAGATCGAGTCGTTCGCCGAGACCGGTGCCGTCGAACCCGGTCACCGCCGCCATCCGGGGGAGCGCGAGCCCCGCGCCGTCGGCAATCGCCACGACCCGCGCCGCGGTCGCGTCGTTCGTCGCGACGAACGCCGTGACTCCGTCACCGAGGTGCCGTGCGATCCGCGCCGGGTCGGCTGCCAGGGCCTCGACGTCGTCGACGCGGTGCTCGCCCGGTGCGCCGAGCTGCGCGGTGACCGCGGCGTGCGCGACGGCACGACGGGTCGTCGACGGATGGTCGGATTCCGCCACGAAGCACGTTCGTCGGTGCCCGAGTGCGGCGAGGTGGAGCGCCAGTGCGCGCATGCCCGACTCCTCGTCGGCGCGCACGGTGTCGAGTCCGAGACCGGCGAGGGCCGACCCGCTCGACCCGAGGACCGCGACCGGCAGGTCGCGCGCGACCGCGGCGAGCCGTGCCGGGGCGAGCCGACTGCTCAGGACCGCGACCCCGAGCACACCGTCGGCCGATCCGTGGGAGGCATGCAGGGCCTCCAGGCCGTCGGCCAGCCGGGCAGGGTCACGGAACGCGTCCACGATGCGGAGCGCGAACCCGAGGGTCTGCGCGGTCGCGCGTGCGCTCCGGAGCGCTTCGTCGTGGAACGGGTTCGCGGCCTCGGTGACGACCAGGCCGAGTACGAGCGGCGCGCCCAGCGCGCGTCGCCTTGCGAGCGGTCCGACCGGGAGGCCCAGCTCGTCTGCCGTCCGCACCGCGAGTTCCCGACGTGGTCGCGACACACCGTCGTCGCCCCGCAGTGCGAGAGACACGAGCGACCGCGAGACGGCGCAGCGCTCGGCGACGTCGCGGAGCGTCGCGGCCATGGTCAGGCGAGCTTCCAGGTGCGGACGTGCTCCCAGGTCATCGTCTGCCACCAGCGACCGGACCAGTCCGGGCTCGCGGTGCGGTAGAGCACGACGGTGTCGCCGCGGAACCCGGTCGGCACGTCGACGTCGAGCTCGCGGATGAACGCGCCGACCTCGTCGTGCAGGTCCGGTCGGCCGTACAGGTCGTGCGAGGCGAGGGAGAGGTGCGCGCGGTACTGCTCCGGGTCGTAGTCGTTCGCCAGCGGGACCTGCATCGGCTGCCGGAACGGTGCGACCACGGCCTCGATGTCGGCGGCGAGCCGGACGAAGTCGTCGTTGTGCGAGCCGTCCGGTCGGGTCGCGACGTCGTAGACGAACCCGATGCCCTGTGCACGGACGCCGGCGTTGTGGACGTCGAACGCCGGTCGGCCGTCGAGCAGTGCCGTGACGGCCGCGACGACCTGGTCCTCGTGGCTGCCGAACGGCTGGCTGCCGACGAGCGTGGCGTGCGGCGGGAAGGCGCCGGCCGACAGCAGGCCGTACTGCGCGCGGAGCTGGTCGGTGACGACCGTGACGGCCCGGCAGGTGCGGGCGTCCGGGCGCAGGTAGATGCCGTGGCGGTACGGGTCGCTCGGGTCGCGCGGCAGCTTGGCGGTGTGGTTCTGGGGCATGGGTCCGTCCGGGATCGGGGATGGGGAACGTTCCCGATGGTCGGGAACGTTCCCCATGATCGACAGGACGGGCTCGGATCTCACCCGTCGGTCCGTGACGGAACGGTGAACGATCGGTGTCGGCGACGACGCGTCAGACGCGCGCGGCGGTCCTGCCCGGCACCAGCGTGCCGTCGACCGCGTTGTGGGCGACGCCCGTCGAACGGCCGTCGATCTGGTCGACCACGTCGTCGACGGACAGGCGGCCGATCAGGTCGAGCGGCTGTCGCCACGAGGTGATCCCGAGCAGCTCGGTGGCGAGCGGCGCGACCCCGTCGTAGCCCGTGACCGACAGGTCGTCCGGGGCACGGAGCCCGCGGCGGCGCATCGACTCGAGCACTCCGACGGCCCAGCGGTCGCTCGGCGCCATGATCGCCGTCACGCCGCCGGCCCGGAGCACCTGTCCGACGAACGAGTCGAGGTCCTCGGGGTCTGCTCCGTGGTCCTCGGAGCGGATCCGGAGCACCTCGGCGCCGCGCGCACGGAGTCGACGCACCATCGCGTCGGTTCGCGCCGACTGTGTCAGGGACCCGGATGGTGTGACCGTCAGCACGGCGACGCGTCGGTGTCCGAGGTCGGCGACGTGGTCGGCGAGGCCGCGTCCGCCGCCGCGCTCGTCGCAGTACGCGCTGCTCACTGCATCGTTCGTCTCGGGGCGTCCGGAGACCACCGTCGGGATGCGTCGGGCGAACGGCAGGACGTCGTCGATGGGTAAGGCACCGCTGCAGACGATCAGCCCCTCGACGCGCAGGGAGACCAGGGTCTCGAGCGCCCGGCGTTCCTCGCTGACCGGGAACGACCCCGCACCGGTGGCGGTGACGACGCGGTACCCGCGCGCCGCTGCCTGCAGCTGGAACGCGGTCAGCAGGTGCCCGTAGAAGGGGGTGGAGGCATCGCGGACGAAGACCCCGAGGGTGTGGGTCCGGTGTGCCGACATGCCGCGGGCGTTCGCGTTCGCGACGTAGCCGAGGTCGAGGGCGGCGCGCTTGACCCGCTCGGTCGTCGACGGAGCCACGCCGTACGCGCCAGCGAGCGCGCGGGAGACGACCGACTTCGACACACCCGCCAGGGCGGCGACGTCGTGGATGGTCGGGACGGCGGGGTGTCCGGTCACCGCGCGCGCCGTTGTCTGGAGGACTGCACGACTGTCACGGTAGCCGGAGGGACGCCCGGAGCGGGCGACGGTCGTGGTGAACAGTTGGTCACGCCGACCGCCCGGGGGAGTCCGAGCGGTCGGCGTGGCTGTCGGGCTAGCGCTTCGTCGCCGGGCGACGGACCGTCAGGCGGTATCCCTTGGTCGTCGTGCCGTCCTGGGCCGTCACGGTGATGCGTGCGGTCCGGCCGGAGACGTGCACGGTGGCCACCGCGTTCGGGTTCGTCGTGTGCACGTGGACGTCGGCGGCCCGGAGCGTCCGGACCGGGGCCGTCACCGTCGCACCCTGCGACGAGGTGGCGGCGGGCAGGTGGACGCGCACGCCCGCGACCGCGATCGAGGAGACGGTGGCGTCGTCCGACACGAGGAAGCGCTCGCGCAGGGCGGCTGCCTCGTGCCTGGTCACGCCGATCGTGTCGGTCAGGTACGAGCCCATGCCGCCGTACTCGGTGGCGATGTCCTGCTCGAAGGTGCCCTGCAGCAGCTGCGGGGTGGCCCAGGTCACCCCGAGCTGCGTGTTCGAGAGCAGGTAGTCGTGCAGGATGTCGGCGCTCTCGACGCCGAGGACCCGGTCGAGCAGGTCCACCACGGTGCCGGTGCGGTCCATGCCGTGAGAGCAGTGGATCAGGACCGTGCCGCTGGTGTGCGTGGCGAGGATCCGGAGCACGCGGCGGTAGGCGGTGATCATCGACCCAGGGGTCGCCGGGTCGACGTGGCCCTTGTCGACCAGGTCGTGGTACATCGCCGTGTCGTCGCTGTAGTCGCCGTCCGCGCCGAACATCGAGATGTCGACGTGTCGTGCGCCGGGAATCGCGACGTCCGGCTTCGCGGTGATCTGGGACGGCGTGCGCAGGTCGACGACGAGGTCGACGTGGTACTCGTCGGCCAGGGTCGTGGCCCCGGCCGCGGTGATCTTGTCGAGTGACTCGGAGCGGATCAGCCGCGGGGCGTTCACGGTCTGACCGGACCGGCCGTGCACCGCGGCGAGCTCACGGCCGTTGACCAGCCCAGGGACGTCGGTGATCGGGTGGTCGGCGGCGGTGAACGCCGGCTGCAGGGTGTCGTCGGCGTGGGCGGCCGTGACGGAGAACGCGGCGGAGGCGACGACGGCAAGGCCGGCGAGTGCGGTCGCGGTGACACGGGCGGTGCGCGGGGAGTGGGTGACGGCGGAACCGGTGAGGGGGGAGCGGCGGAGCGGGGGCACGGGGCGTCCTCGATCTGATCAGGACCCGGGGGTCGCGGGGATCCGGACGCGGTGCCGTCCGGATCCCCGCAGGATCGCGAGGTGGGTGGTCGGCCGAGTGGCGGCGAGGTGGCCGGGGCGTGTCCGGGTCATGAGGCAGCGCTCAGTCGCCCGCCCGACAGCCGCGCCTCAGGACGCCGGGGCCAGCCGGTAGCGGAACAGCTCGGTGCGGACCTGCTGGACGGGCGTGTAGAGCAGCACCGTCGAGCCAGTGCTGCCCGTCGCGCCCGCAGCCCCCGTCGTGCTCCCCGAGATGATCCCCAACAGCCGGTTCGTGGTGCTGATCACCGGTCCACCGGCGTCGCCCGGCTCGATGCCGGCACCGGCCTCGGCGCGCGCAGCGGCAAGGTGCTGCACGCCCGGACGGCTTGCTGTCGGCACACGTGTGGCCGTCCAGGAACACAGCAGCCCGCTCGCCGCCCCGCTGGTGCAGAAGGGATCGGCATCCGGCTCGCCGATGCCGGTGACGGCGGCGCGTGTCAGGCCCCCGTCGACCCGGTTGAACACGCGACCCGATGCCCGGGGCGTCCAGGCCGCGACGGACGGGTCGCACGACCCGGTCGCCGCCCGCGCCCGGGTGCACGCCAGGGGCGGGACGACGGCGAGTTCGAGGTCTGACTCCGCGGACTGCCAGACCACGCTGCCGACGGTCGCGCCGTCGAGCCGCACGGGTGCCTGCAGCGGTGCGCAGTGCTTCGCGAGCACGACCCACCGGGTCGCTCGCTGGTACTGCTCGAGCTGGCTCCGGAATCCCTTGGCAGCCAGCACGGCACCGACCGTGCAGGTGCCACCGGGTACCCCGACCTCGGTGCCGGCGATGATCGGCGCTGCGACCCGGTCGGGGTCGCTCGTGGTGGCCGAGGCCGACGGCGCCCAGGTGAGGGTGGCTCCGACGACGGCCGCCAGGGGCACCGCGACGGCCAGGGTGCGGACGAGCGCCGCTTGTGCGTGGCGGGTCACGGGTCAGCCGAGGGTGCGAGTGCCGTTGACGCGGCCGATCACCGACAGGGTCTCCGGGTCGGCGAGCCGGGCGTGCCAGTGCAGCGTCGTCGTGCCGCGCGGCAGGTCCGGGAACGCCGCGGTGAAGCGGTAGTGGCCGCTGGCGCTGACGACGTCGTCCCCCGAGGTGACCTCGGTGATGTGCTTGTCGAACAGGCCGCGCGGCTTGCCCGGGGCGTCGTAGTAGACGATCACCAGGGTGCCGGGCTTCCCGGTCCCGGCGAAGGTGATGCCGGTGAAGCTCTTCCGGTCTGGTCCGCCGTGGGTCTTCGCGGTGAACGCCACGGCTGCAGCCCGGGGCGTGGTGTGTGCGGCGTGCGTCGTGTGGGAGATCGTTGCGGCTCCGGCCTGTGCGGGGACCAGGACGCCGGCGGCGAGCGCACCGCCGAGGGTGACGCAGGTCGCGAGCACGGTCAGGCGGCGGATCGACGGGGTGCGGTGCGTGGCCGGGGTGGATCGCATGGGGGCTCCTCGGTTCGTGGCGGTGCGGGCCGGGGCGGCTCGGCGTGCGTGAACGCTAACAAGCCGTCAGACGATCGTCTAGTGAACCCAGCAAGCTGAGGAGATCAGAGGCATTGCACTCCGCGTGACCGCTGCCCGTGATCGGTCAGACGTTCGTATGATGAACGAAGACCCGACCGAGGAGTGCGATGAACCAGCGGCAGCAGGCGAAGACCCGGACCCGCGAGCAGATCATCGAGGCCGCGGCGGCGGAGTTCGCGAGCCACGGCTACGCGGGGACCTCGTTCGCACGGGTGGCCGCCGCCATGGACCGCCCGAAGTCGGCGATCGGGTACCACGTGTTCTCCTCCAAGCACGAACTCGCCTTCGCGGTCATCGAGCGGCAGCAGGCGCGTTGGGCGGTGATCGACTCACGGATCGGCCAGCCCGCCGGGCTCGAGCACCTGCTCGTCATGCTCACGTCCGCGTGTTCCGATGCCATGCGGTGTCCGGTCGCTGCCGGGGCCATCCGGCTGAGTCACGAGCTCCGTGGCGCGGGAGAGGTGATCCCGCGGGTCTTCACGTGGGACGACTACGTCCGTCGGCACCTGTCGGCTTCGGGCGGAGGTGTCGGCCCTGTCACCGATCCCGAGTGGGCGCGTGCGGCGGATCTCGTGCTGACGTCGACCTTCGGGGTGATGTGGGCCCGGACCAGTACGCGGTTGACGCGCGACACCGTGGGGCAGCTCCGAGACCTGTGGGCCGCGCTGTTCACCGGGCTCGGACTACCGGGCGTGCACGCGCTGCTCGAGCAGGTGGAACCCGTGCGCGTGGGCGGGCACCCGGCCGAGGCCGAGGGCTGACTCCGGCGCGCGTGGCATCCCTGCCGTCCCGCCGGGGTGCCGGGCCTACTTCTTCTGCTCGGTGCCGTCCGGGTTCACGACGTACCAGACACCCTTGTCGCCCTGGCCTGTCACGTCCCCGGCCTTCTTGTCCCCGACGAAGGTGTAGATCGGTCGGCCGTCGATCGTGATCTGCCGTCCACCGTCGACGCCCGTGATGGTGCCGACCTTGCCGGTGATGCCGGTGACCTTCGGTGTCGCCGTCGTCGCCTCGATCGCCGGCCAGGCGGTCGCGCACGTGCCGGTACAGGTGCTCTTGCCGGAGTCCTTGACGTCGGCGTCGAAGTAGTAGGCGGTCATGCCCTTGCCGTCGACGACGACCTTGCCGAGCGAGGTCCCTGCGACGGTCACGTCGACCGAGGGTGACGAGTCGGTCGTCGTGGGTGAGTCGCCCTGCGCGGCGGGGGACGGTGAGGGTGAGGGTGCTGCGGACCCGGCCGTGGAGCAGCCGGTGAGGCCGAGGGTCAGGAGCAGTGCAGCCCCGAGCGCGATGGACGCGGGTCGGGATGACGGGGTGCGGTGGGGTGTCGACACGGGTGCTCCTCGAGGTCAGGTCTCGCCGCTGACTGCTGGCCAGACGTTCGTCTAGCGAACGTAACCGCAGGAGGCGACGGTGGCCAGCACCCTGCGCGGCCTCTCATCCCGCGGGCCCACGGAGCTGGTGTCAGGGGGCCGTCTGCTCGACGAGGTGGACGCCGTCGACGCGGCCGATGACGTCGAGTGACTCCGGGTCGATCAGACGGGCGCTCCAGGACGCCCGTTCGGCGTCGCGGGGCAGTTCTGGCAGCGTGGCGGTGAAGGCGAACCGACCGGTCGAACCGACGGTGCTGCTGCCCGGCTCGACCTCGGCGACGCGCTCGCTCCCGGAGTCGTCCCCGGGGCTGCCGTAGTGGACGACCACGACGGCACCGGGTGTGCCCATCCCGGCGAACCGCACCCTGACCACTCCGCTGGTGCCGACCGTCCGTGGTGGTCGGATCGCGAACCGGTGCGCACCACTCGTCACGGGAGGTGCCCCGAGTGCGGCGCCGAGTGCGCCGGATGCGCCGAGGCCGACCGTCTCGGGACCTGGCGTGGTCGGTGACGGCGCGGGGAGGGCGAAGGCGACGGCGAGCGCCGCGATGCCGACGGCGAGGACGATCGGCGCCGTCCGGACCCGATCGGTGCTCCGCGGCATGGTCGACCCTTCGTGGATGGTGTGCGGCGCAAGCCGCCGCTGCCCACGCTACCGGTCGGCCAGACGATCGTCTGCGCAGACCGACGGTGCCGACGCGGACACCCGTTCCCAGGAGCGGTACTGTTCCCCTTCGTGAGTGTTCGTCGCCGTGCTTCCCGTGTCGTCTCGATCGGGGTGGTGGCAGCCCTGGCAGCGTCGTTGACCGGGTGCGGCGAGGGCGCCGGCGTCGACAGCGACTACGCGAAGATCTGCCGCGACAACGCGACCGAGAAGCGGTTGCCGGACGACGACTGCAACAACCACGGCGGACACGCCGGCTGGTACTTCCTGCCGCTCTTCGTCAACCGTGCCACGAGGGTCCCCGGCGTGGGGGACGCGGTCTCCGGTGGTACGAGCGCCCTGCCTGCCGGGAAGACCGCGAAGGCAGGCGTCCCGTCCCGTGGGAGCTCCGTCACCAAGGGCGGCTTCGGCGGAGCCGGCGGACACGGTGGGTTCGGCGGCTGATGGAGCGCATCGAGTTCCCAGAGCGTCCGGACTGGCGGCGCCGGATCCAGCAGACGGGGCTGATCTACTCCCGGTCGGTCCGCGACGACGGCACGCCCGTCGAGTACTGGAACGACACCGCCGCGTACGTCTTCACGCTGCCGGAGGTCGAGGCGCTCGAGCGGCAGACCGAGGAACTGCACCGGATGTGCCTTGAAGCCGCGCGGTACCTCGCCACCGGCGCCCTCGGCACGCTGGGCCTGACGCGAGCCGGGTTCGATCTCGCCGCCTGGTCGCTCGAGCACGATGAGCCGGACCTGTACGCGCGGTTCGACCTGGCCTACGCCGGAGACGGTTCACCCGCCAAGGTGCTCGAGTACAACGGGGACACCCCGACCGGGTTGATCGAGGCGTCGGTCACGCAGTGGCACTGGATGCAGGACCGGCTCGCCACCGGTGAACTGTCCGCCGAGACCGATCAGTGGAACGGCATCCACGAGGCGATGGTGGCGCGCTGGCGGACGCTGCTGCACGAGTCCCTGCGCGCCGAGGATGGCGGCCGCCTGTTCGTGGCGCACTCCGATCTCGACACGGCGGGCGAGGACTGGGACACGGTGGCCTACATGCGCGACCTGGCAGGGGAAGCCGGATGGGAGCACACCGGCATCGAGATGAAGGACATCGGCTGGCACGCGACGGCCCGTCAGTTCGTCGGTGTCCAGGAGCCGGTGGGCTCGTCGCGGAGCGTGTTCGCGCTGCCCGGGGACGAGTCGGGGGCCCAGTACCCGGTGATCCGCAACCTCTTCAAGCTGTACCCGTGGGAGGACCTCGTCTCCGGTGACGACCGGGCGCAGGGTGACGAGGAGTTCGGCGCCTTCCTGGTCAGCGACCGCGGTCGGCTCGGTCGCTGGTACGAGCCGGCGTGGAAGATGTTCCTGTCGAACAAGCTGCTGCTCGTCGCGCTCTGGCGCTTGTTCCCCGGCCACCCGAACCTGCTGCCGGCCTTCGCAGATGGTCCGAACGGCATGCGCGACTTCGTCGTGAAGCCCGTGTTCGGGCGTGAGGGCGACGGCATCGCGGTCCACCGGTCCGACGGTTCGGTCACGACGAACGGTCGCGAGTACCGGCGGGCCGGTACCGGAGCCGAACGGGTGTGGCAGCAGTACCACGAACTCCCGGACTTCCCTGGGTCGAACGGGCACAACCACCCGGTGCTCGGATCGTGGGTCGTCGGCGGCGAGTCCTTCGGGGTCGGCATCCGTGAGTCCGACGGGCCGATCACGGACTACTGGTGCCGGTTCGCCCCGAACATCATCGCGCCCTGACGCCCGTCAGTTGACGATCTCGCCGCGTTCCTCGGGCGGGAGCGCGACGAGCCGTTCCCGCCACTGGCGCAACGCTTCCGGGGTGAGCCGCGTCCACTCGGTCTCCTCGCCGACCACGCGGAGCGGGAAGGCACTGCGGTACGACCGGGTCGGGTTGCCGGGGAACTTCTTGTCGGTCACGTTCGGGTCGTCGTCGAAGGGTCCGGTCGGCTCGACGCGGTACACACGCGGCTCGCGGTCGCCGGGCACGAGCTCGGCCGCGAGTTCGGCCGCGAGCCCTGCTCCGTCGCGGGATGCCGTGAAGTACACGTGGTTCATCACGACGTCCGGGCGGTAGTTCGAGCGGAAACCGGGGGACAGGAACTCCCCGGGCCGCAGGGCCGCCACGGTGCCGTGCCAGAACGGACCGGTCTCGTCTGCTGCTGCCATGACGTCAGCCTACGAACGGCTCAGCGCCGGCGCCCGAGGAGCGCGCGCCACCGCGGCTGTTCCGAGACGACGACGGCGATGCACAGGACCGTGACAGCGATCGCGACCGCCGTCGGCCACAGGACCCACGCCGCCGTGACCGCTCCCACGAGGTGCGCGAGGACCGACGCGATCGTGACCGCTCCCGGAGCCGCGACCGGCGGGTCGCCGCCGGGGCGGTCACCCGGCGTCCCGGACACCGCCGGCGGCACGACGAGGACCAGGACGGCGGCGATCGCGAGCACCGGCGAACGGGGCCACAGTGCCCAGGGCACGGCCACCCATGCGACGAGCTCCGCCAGGAACCGCACGCCGCCACGGAGCGGGTCGTGACCGACGGGCCTCGACGGGCGCGCCGCCGTGGACACGGTCACCGTGTCATCGCGGCACGGAAGCCACGATCCAGGAAGTCGACCATCCACGCGGCACTCGCGTCGACGTCCGTGTCCATCTGGAACCCACCGGACGCCTCGATCGTCGCGAACCCGTGCAGGACGCTGCGGAGCACCCGGAGCGCGTGGACCTCGTCGGCCGGGTCGAGCGGGTAGTCGCGGAGCGCCGCGGCGAAGGACGCCAGGGTGCGGCCGAGAGCGACCGCCAGGGGGTCCTCGGCGCCGGTCGGCCGGATGCTGACGGCCGCCTGGTACCGCGCCGGGTGCTCCTGGACGCTCCGGCGCACGGTCTGCACCGCCGCCTCGAGCGCACTCCGACCGCTGCGCCCCTGCATGGCGTCGCGGAGCGCGTCACCGAGCTCGTTCGCGCCGAGGATCGCGATCCTGTGGGTGAGGTCGCCGAGTCCGTCGACGTGCTTGTACAGCGACGGTGCCTTCACCCCGAGGCGGTCGGCGACGACGCTCATGCTCAGCTGGGCCAGGCCGATCTCGTCGGCCAGCGTCGCCGCGGCCTCGGTGACGGTCGCCGGGTCGAGCCCTGCCCTAGGCAACGGGACCTGCGACGGGCAGCGTGCGGGCGAGGAACGGCAGCAGCAGGGCGAGGAGCGCAGCCGGGGTCTCGGTGTGGGGGTAGTGACCGGCGCCGTCGATCACGGCGAGTTCGCCGAGGCCGTCCGGCAGGTCGGCGAGGATCCGCTCGCCCTCGGCGCGGGGCACGGCCCAGTCCGGATCGGCACTGCCCTCGACGACCAGCACGGGGCACCGGACGGCGCCCAGCTGCTCGCCGGCGTCGGCGGGCGACGTGCGGGTCATGGCACGGAGGACCGCCATCCGCTCCGGTTGCCGCAGGGTCGTCTCGATGCGGCTGCGCTCCGTCGCCCAGTCGGCGGGCTTGGTGGGGACTGCGATGTCGAGGTACGCGAGCCAGCCGGGCAGGCTGCCGCTCGTCATGACCCGCGCGAGCTGGACGGTGCCGGCGCGGTGTCGGCGGTTGCGCAGGAGTCCGCCCAGGTCGACGGACTGCTTGCGTGTGAACGGCGCCAGCTCCACGATGCCCGCGATCAGGTCCGGGGCGGTCGCCGCGGCGATCGTCGCCGCGCCCCCGCTGATGGACTGCCCGACGACCACGGCCCGGCCGCCGAGGTGGCGGGCGACCGCGACGAGGTCGCGTGCGATGTCGGCGCGCTCGTAGCCGGCCCACCCGGTGCTCGATTCGCCGCAGCCGCGGAGGTCCACGTTCGCCACCCGGTAACCGGCCGCGACGAGCTCCGGCGCGACGAAGCGGTAGGCGTGCCGGCTGTCGCCCATGCCGTGGGCGAGGACCACGAGCGGCCCTGTTCCGGAGAGGTCGTAGGCGATCGTGCCGCCCTCGGTGTCCAGGTGTTCGAGCATGTCGTGGCTCCTTCGGCTACGGGTAGTAACTCGAAAGCTAATGCTCGTAGCCAGAGTTGGCAAGGGGCAGGTGTCACGCGTCCAGGTCGAGCGTCGTCGACAGCTCGGGGAACGCCTGCGCCTGCTCGACGAGCTGCTGTCCCTTCTGCACGATCCCCGCCACGCTGTCAGCGCCGGCGGCGAACCGCAGCGGCGGCTCGGGCATCGCGATCAGCGTCAGCCACGGCCCGGACCGACTCCGGGTCGGTCACGTCGAGCGCGATGGCGAGCAGGCGCTCGTGGTCGCCGAGGACGGCGCGGACCCGCTCGGGGTCGCGTCCGGTCGCCACGACCCGAGGCCGGCTCCGAGTGCAGCCCGAGCGAAGTCGGTGCCCAGACGAGACGGCGAAGAAGGGCTGGGTCCCCGTCAGCCGCGCACTCGGATGGTGGCGGCACCGGACGGCAGGTCGCGCACCGCTCCGACGTCGTCGACGGTGCCGATCGGCACGATCCCCGAGAAGCTGCCGACGTCCGTGTAGTAGAGGACGATCGACTGGTCCGGCGCGTAGTAGGCGATCGTGCCCGCCGGCGCATTGCTCGTGCTCGGGGCACCGGTGGTGTCGAGCGGCGCGGGGATCCGGGCGATCTGCTCCTGGCCGCCGTGGTCGGCGAACGTCAGCGTCGCCGGCAGCCGGGCGGCCAGCGCGCGCGCCGTCGCGTTGTCGGTCAAGCGGCCGGTGAGGGTCTCGCCGTCGAGTTCGATGGTGATGTGCACGGGGTCGGCCTGCGTCGGGGTGGTGATCGTGGGATCTGCTGAACGAGACGCAGGCGCGGACGCAGTCGACGTCGCAGCTGCCGGCGCAGGCGCAGGTGACGCCGCGCGCTCGACGCCGCTGCACCCGGCGAGCGCCCCCACCACCAGCGCGACGACCGGAGCCAGCGCGAGCGGACCCAGCGGGACGAGCGGTCCCACGGCGGTACGGGGTCTGGTGCGGACGTGCATCGGGGCTCCCTCGGTTCGTGGACACCACCATCGAAGCCCCACCACCACCCGCCCAGTGAGGCTCCGGCGAAACGGGGTCCTGCAGAACCTCCCTGTCCGCCGGACGACGCCCCTACCGTCGGTCCGTGACCACGACGACCTCCGACCTCCCCACGACCGACCGGGCGACCGACGACCGACTGCCCTGGTTCCCGCTCGCCCTGCTCGCCGCGATCGGGTTCCTCCTGGTCGCCATGGAGACGATGCCGGCCGGGCTGTTGCCCGCGATCGCCGACGGGATGGGCGCGAGCGAGGGCACGGCGGGCCTGCTCGTCAGCGCGTACGCGATGGGCACGGTCATCGCCACGGTCCCGGCGATCGCCCTGACCCGCGGGTTCCGTCGCAAGCCGCTCATCGTGGCCGCCATCGCCGTGCTGCTCGTCGCGAACACCCTGACCGCGTTCGCGCCGAACGTCGCGGTCGCGCTGGTCACCCGGTTCGTCGCCGGCGCGATGTCGGGGACGATCTGGGGCATGTTCGCCACCTACGCCCGGCGGATCAGCCCGGCCCGCTCCGCCGGGGTGTCGCTCGCGATCGTCTCGACGGGCGCGCCGGTGGGGTTCGCGCTGGGCACACCGCTCGGGTCCTTCATCGGCAACGCCCTGGGCTGGCGGTGGTCGTTCATCGGGCTGAGCCTGGTCGGCATGGTGGTCCTGGCGCTCATCGCGCTGCTCGTGCCGGATGCCCCGGGGCAGACGAGCGCTGCGAAGCTCTCCGTCGTGAAGGTGTTCCGGATCCGCGGCATCGCGGTCATCCTCGCCGTGATCGCGACGTGGATGGTGGCCCACAACACGATCTACACGTACATCTCGCCCTACCTGCGGGCGACCGGCACCGACCTGAGCGCCGGGCTGGTGCTGCTCGTCTACGGGATCGCCGCGATCCTCGGCGTCGTCGTGATCGGTGCCCTGCTCGACCGGCACCCCCGACCCCTGCTGCACGGCAGCGTCGGCCTGTTCGTCCTGGCCGGTGTGGTCCTGCTCGTCGGCCACACGTCGCCGGTCGCGGTCCTGGTGGCCGCGTGCCTCTGGGGCATCGGCTTCGGCGGGTCGTCGACGCAGCTGCAGGCCGCTCTGACGACCGCCGGCGGCGAGGACGCCGACGTCGCGAGCGCGTTCCTGCCGGTCGCGTTCAACATCGCGATCTTCGCGGCTGGCCTGTTCGGTGCGGCCTTGCTGACGGCCTTCGACGGGCTGGTGCTCGCCGTGGTGATGATCGTGTTCGGGGCGGTCGCGGCGATCCTCACCGTCATCGGTCGCGGATCGGCGTTCCCCGCGAAGCTCTGACGCCACCGACCGCCGGCTGCGATCATGGCCGGGTGCAGCGCCACGACGAGGACCACCCCCGCCCGGACGTCACGAGCGTCGAGATCATCGGCGGCCCCGAGCCGGTCACCGTGACCCTGCACCCCGCCGACAGCGGGTGGGCTGCGGTCTTCGCGGACCACCGGCGACGCATCCTGGAGGCCCTCCCCGGCTCCGGCACGGACGCTCCGGTCGTCGAGCACATCGGTTCCACGGCCGTCCCCGGCCTGGCCGCGAAACCGATCGTCGACATCGTGGTCGCCGTCGCGGACGTCACCGCCGAGGCCACCTACCTCGACCAGCTCCTGGCCGCCGGGTACGAGCTGCGCGTCCGGGAGCCGGGCCACCGCCTGGTCCGGACGCCGGCTCGTGACGTCCACGTGCACGTCTACGAGCGGGGCGCGACGGCGGTCGACGAGTACCTGCTCCTCCGTGACCACCTGCGCGCCGACGCCCGTGATCGGGCGCTGTACGAACGGACGAAGCGGGAGCTGCTCGACCGGAGCTGGGACGACATGAACGCCTACGCCGACGCGAAGACGGCCGTGATCACCGCGATCAAGGAGCGGGCGCGACGGAGCCGCGCGTCCTGAGACGCGCGGCTCCGTCGGCCGAGTCTCAGCTCGTCGGGACGACGTCCCAGTGCTCGCGGATCAGGTTGCCGTCGACCCGGAACAGGTCGGCCGCGCCGAACGGTGCGTCGGCCTTCGCGCCGACCGGCTTCGAGAACGTCCACACCAGGTCGCCGTCGGCCAGCGAGATGACGGACTCCTGCTTCGGCAGGCTCTGTGCGGCACCGCCGGCGAAGAACTGCTCGAGCGCGGCCGTGCCGTTCGCGGCGACCGAGTTGTGCTGCAGGTACGCCGGGTCGAACTCCTCGTCGAGGACGGACACGTCGTGGTCGCGGAACAGTCGGTCGTACGCGGTCACGGCGAGCACCCGGTTGTGCTCCTCCTGCCGATCGGTCAGGTGACGGTCACGCTTCGCGGCCGGGTACAGGTCGCTGAACATGCTGTTCGTGTTGCCGCTGGCCGGGGTCCCCGTCGGTACTGTCTGGCGGAGTGCCCACCACTCGCTGATGCGCCCGTTGCGCATGCGGAACAGGTCGACGGCGGCGTCACCGGTGCGTTCGTCCGTCGGCTTCGCGGTGATCTGCCAGTGCACGGCCACCAGGTCAGCGTCACCGGCGACGTGCTTGACCACGGCGTGGGCGCCGGGCACCCGCGAACGGTCGGCGGTGAACTCGGCGAGCAACGCGGACGGACCGGAGGCGCTCGTCGCACCGTGGGCGACGGCCCCGGTCGCGACGGCGGTCCGAGCAGCCGCACGAGCCTGCGCGGACCCGGGGGACCGGAACGCGCACCGGAACAGGTGCCGGACCGTGGCCTCGTTGCGCTGCTCGGCTCGACGGTCGCGCCGTGAGACCGCCACGCCGCCCGATGTCGTCCGCGCGGCACGGGTCACCGTGTGGTGCGCGGATGTCGCGGTGGTGTCGGAGGCGGAGTTGGAGGAGGAGGTGTGGAGGGGAGCCGCCACGGCCGGACCGGCCACGAGCGACACGGCGATGGCGACCGGAGCTGCCACCGCACACGCCTTGGCGATGAGATGTGATGTCGTCTGCACGCCAGAACGTTGGAACCGGCTCCTGGGAGCCCACGCGCGCCCTGGAGCCGCCGCGTGTCCGACCGTGACCGGCTTCTCAGCCGCGGCGCGCGCCTCCAGGGTGACCTGTGCACGCGCTGCCAGGGCGACCCGCTCCCGCTGGTGATCGACGAACCGGACCTGTGGGACGGCTCACGCGGGCTGTCAGCGGATCCCTACGCTCCGGGCTCGTCGATGGCCAGACGGAGCTCGGCGAGCACGGGCAGCGCGGCGCGCAGCGCGTCGACCCCGCCAGGGCCCAGGCGTTCGAGCGCGCCGACCAGGACGTGCTCGGCCGAGGCGTCGTAGACCCGGAGCCGCTCGGACGCGAGCTCGGTCAGGGCGATCTCGGTGCTGCGGCCGTCGCCGGTGGCGAGCCGCCTGTCCACCAGCCCGGCGCGTTCCATCGCGGTGACGAGGTTGCTGACCGTGGAGCGGGCGAGGCCGAGGGACCGGCCGAGCGCCGTCGGCGTGAGCCAGCCCGACTCGTCGAGTCGTCGCAGGACCTCGATCTGGGCGTCGGGCAGTTCCGGCAGCGCACCGTCACGACGTGATGCGTTCAGCAGGGTGCGGCGGAACGGGCCCACCTGGTCGCTGAGCCGCCGGGCGATGTCCCGGAGTCCTGCGGTGTCGTGCTCGCTGCCCATGCGCTCAGCCTAGGTCCTCGAAGAAGGTTTGCAACAAAACTGTGTTTGGCGCAGGATGGGTGCATGACGATCACCACCTCAGTCGCACATCCCGTCCCGCCGCAGGACCTCTCCGGCATCGTCGGACACCGGTTCATCTACACGTACGCCAACGGGTGGCAGTACGAGATGTACGTCAAGAACGCCACGACCATCGACTACCGCATCCACTCCGGCATGGTCGGTGGACGGTGGGTCAAGGACCAGCAGGTCGACCTCGTGGTGCTCACCGACGGCGTCTACAAGGTGTCGTGGAACGAGCCGACCGGCACGAGCGTCGTCGTGACGGTGGTGCCGGGGGAGCGGGTGCTGCACGGCACGATCTTCTTCCCGCACTGGGTCGAGGAGGACGGCAGCAAGACCGTGCTGTTCCAGAACGACCACCTGGACCGGATGCGCGAGTACCGGGACGCAGGCCCCACCTACCCGATCTACGTCGTCCCCGAGTTCGCCCACATCACCCTGTTCGAGTTCGTCGGCGAGGACGACGAGACGGTCGTCGACACCGCACCCGCCGACCTGCCCGCCGGGTTCGCCGACCGGAGCAACTGAGCGTGACCGCGGAACGCCCGCTGGAGCGTGCCCTGACGAGCATCCGGCTCGAGCACCGGGGTGGTGCGGTCAGAGGGTGGGAGGACCGCCCGGCCTCGACGCCCCCGGCGGTGGCGGTCGACGGATCCGTGCTGTTCGTGCACGGGTTCGGTGACTCGTCGATCGGTCCACGGCGGCTCTTCGTGCAGGCCGCGACCGCCCTGACCGACACGGGCGTCGTGGTCCGCTCCTACGACCGCCTCGGACACGGCACGAGTGACGGACGCTTCGCGGACATCTCGATCCGCGACGAGGTCGAGCAGGTCGTCTCGATGATCCGGGCGTTCGCGGCGGACCGGGCGGCACCGATCGACGTCGTCGCCCACAGCCTGGGTGCCGTCGAGTCCGCGATGGCGGCCGCACGGGTCCCCGACCTCGTCCGGAGTCTGACCCTGTGGTCGCCGGCCGGCGTCGTCGTCGACGACATCGCCGTGCACGACAGCATCCAGGGCCAGCCGCTCGCACCCGTCCGTGACCGCGGCTGGTTCGACTTCGGCGGCATGTCGCTCGGGCGCGGGTTCATCGACGAGGTCCGGGACGGGCTCGACGTCTACACCGAGGCGCGCGAGTACGCCGGGCCGGTGGACGTGCTGCACGGCACGGCCGACGAGATCGTCCCGCTCGAGTACGGCCGCCGCTACGGCGAACTGCTCAGCGGCGCGACGTTCACCGCGGTCGACGGTGCCGACCACGCCTGGTCGTCGGTCCCGTGGCGCGAGCAGCTCGTCGGCCGCCTGCTCGAACGCGTCAGGGCGTGATCCGGCCGACGAGGTCCTGCACCCGCGCGCGCACGTCGTCGCGGATCGACCGGACGGCGTCGAGGTCGAGCCCCGCGGGGTCGGCGAGCTCCCAGTCCTCGTAGCGCTTGCCCGGGAACACCGGACAGGCGTCCCCGCACCCCATGGTGATGACGACGTCGGCAGCACGGACGGCGCCGGTGCTGAGCAGGGCCGGCTGCTCGCTCCGGATGTCGATGCCCTCCTCGAGCATCGCCGCGACGGCCACGGGGTTGAGCTGGTCGGCCGGTTCGGAGCCGGCGCTCCGGACGTCGACGCTGCCACCGGCCAGGTGCTGCAGGAAGCCGGCGGCCATCTGGGAACGACCGGCGTTGTGGACGCAGACGAACAGGACGGTGGGCATGCGGGGCTCCGATCAGAGGACGACGGCGCCGAGCAGGCCGGCCCCGATGACGACGGCCCACGGGGGAGCGGACCAGCGGGTGAGGGCGATGAAGGCGGCCACGGCGAGCGCCAGTGCGGATGCCGAGCGGATCCCCTCGGTGATCACCGGGTCCCAGAGGGCCGCGGCGAGGAGCCCGACGACCCCCGCGTTCACGCCGGCCAGCACGCGCCGGGCCCACGGCAGGGCGCGGAGCGCGTGCCAGAACGGCAGCGCGCCGATGACCAGGAGCGCCGCCGGCAGGAAGATCGCGACGAGAGCCACCGCCGCGCCGACGAGCCCGCTCGGACTGCCGTCGGCGACGGCGCCGAGGTAGGCGGCGAAGGTGAACAGCGGCCCGGGCACGGCCTGTGCGGCGCCGTAGCCCGCCAGGAAGTCCGCGTGGTCCACCAGGTGCGTGGCCACGGTCTGTGACTCGAGCAGCGGCAGCACGACGTGGCCGCCGCCGAAGACGAGCGAGCCCGCCTGCGCGAAGACCCCGAACAGGCGCACCGCCCCGGTGCCGCTCGCGGCGACGGGTGCCGCGACGAGCAGGGCGGCGAACGCGATCAGCGCCGACACGGCGACCCAGCGGGGGAGGCGCACGGCGACCCCGGCGTCGGCGACGTCCTGGGGTGGGGCGACGACGCCACGGAGCCACAGCGCCCCGACCACGCCGCACGCCGCCATGACCGCGACCTGCGGCCCCGGGCCGGGGACGAGCAGCACCACGATCGCGGCAGCGGCCGCGATGGTCGCCCGACGGCGGTCCGGCGTGAGCGAGCGCGCCATGCCGAGCACCGCCTGCGCCACCACCGCGGCGGCGGCGGCCTGCAGCCCGAGCAGCCACCCGGCTCCGGCCAGGTCGGGCGTTCCGGACACGAGCAGGGCGAACGCGACGAGCAGCACCGCGGACGGCAGGGTGAAGCCGCACCACGCGGCGAGGAGTCCGAGCAGTCCGGCGCGCTGGAGCCCGAGTGCCATCCCGACCTGGCTCGACGCCGGTCCGGGCAGGAACTGGCACAGTGCGACGAGATCGGCGTAGGCGTCGTCCCCCAGCCAGCGGCGACGCACCACGAAGGCCTCGCGGAAGTACCCGAGGTGCGCGACCGGCCCGCCGAACGAGGTCAGCCCGAGCCGCAGGAACACCAGGAACACCGATGCCGCGGACGACCGCGGTGGCTCGGGGCTCGTCGTCACCCGCTCATCTTGACGACGGCAGATGGTTCAGTCAACATTGAACCGATGAACACCAGGCAGCAGGACCTCGAGCGGCGCGCGGCGCAGCACGCGGCCCTCGGCGACGTCGCCCGACTGGCGATCGTCGACCTGCTCGCCGCGTCTGACGCCAGCCCGACCGAGGTGCGGGCCGCCCTCGGGATCTCCGGGCCGCTCCTGGCGCACCACCTGCGCGTGCTCGAGCAGGCCGGTCTGGTCACGCGACGCCGCTCCGACGGCGATGGGCGCCGGAGCTACCTGCACCTCGAGCCGAGCGGTGTCCCGCACGGTTCAGCAGCGGTGCCGGGCCCGGTGTCCCGTGTGCTGTTCGTCTGCACCGGCAACTCCGCGCGCTCCCCACTGGCCGCGGGCGTCTGGGCGCAGGTCAGCGAGATCGGTTCGCTGTCCGGCGGGACGCGTCCCGCGGTCGCCATCGCTCCCGGGGCGGTCGCGGTCGGGGAACGCCACGGCCTGGACCTCGGCGACCACGTGCCGCGGGCCTACCGCGACCTCGTCGCCGAGGGCGACCTGGTCGTC
Organism: Curtobacterium sp. ME12; assembly: GCF_903970855.1. NCBI lineage: Bacteria > Bacillati > Actinomycetota > Actinomycetes > Micrococcales > Microbacteriaceae > Curtobacterium > Curtobacterium sp. ME12. The sequence continues at coordinate 20,832 of NZ_CAJCKD010000021.1, read as the reverse complement.
ACGGTCTGCGACCGCGCGCACGAGTCGATCGACAACGGTGACAGCCTGCACTGGTCGCTGCCGAACCCCTCGCGCGTCGGCACACCGGACGCGTACGAGGCCACCTATGCGGACCTCCGGTCCCGCGCCACCGCGCTCGCTGCGCGCCTCGCCGCCTGACACGGCCCCACGAACGGAACGTCCCGATGAGATCCCCCCTCCTCATCGGGACGTTCTCCTTGCTCGACCGTCTGCGAACTGGAGGCGCGGCGCGGGCCCGCACCGTGCCTCCCGTCCGTCCCCTGGTGCGCCCAGAGCGGCGCGCGCGATCCTGGGAACGCCGGATGTGAGGGGCGTTTAGCTTCTCAGCCAACGGGGCAGGCAGGGGCTCCGAGGGCGAAGGCGGCCGCATGACCTGGGTCAGGGACACCATCATCGAGCACCCCGAGATCGCTGTGTTCCTGGCGCTCGGGGTCGGGTTCTTCGTGGGGCGCTTCAGCTACCGCGGCATCGGTCTCGGGGCCGTGACGGGCACCCTGCTCGCCGGTGTCGTCATCGGCGCGGTGCTCGGGGACGACCTGCAGGTCGACCCGATCGTCAAGCAGATCTTCTTCCTGATCTTCCTGTTCTCGCTCGGCTACAAGCTCGGCCCGCAGTTCGTCGCGGGGCTGAAGGGCTCCGGGCTGCCGCAGGCGGTCTTCGCCGTCGTGCTGGCCGTGGTGGGGTTCGGCACGACGATCGTCATCAGCAGCATCCTCGGCTACAACCCGGGTCTGGCCGCCGGTCTGGCGGGCGGCGGGCTGACGCAGTCGTCGATCATCGGCGTCGCGCAGGACTCCATCGCCGGACTCCCGGTGAGCGACGCGACGGCGAAGGCGTGGAGCGACCTGGTGCCGGTGGCGTACGCGGTGACCTACATCTTCGGCACCGTCGGTGCGGCGCTCTACATCTCGCTGGTCGCCCCGCGGATCCTCGGCATCCGTGACCTGCCCGCCGCCGCGCACGACCTGGAGCAGCGCCTCGGCGTGCACGACGACAACCCAGACGTGACGTCGGCGTACCAACAAGTCGTCCGTCGGGCGTACCGGCTGACGTCGGCCTTCAGCCCGCAGACCGTCGGCGAGTTCGAGCAGGCCTCCGACGCCCGCATCGGTTCCCGGGTCTTCATCGCCCGGGTGCGACACGAGGACGCCATCGTGGAGCCGCACCTGGACCAGACGCTCACCCCCGGCGACGTCGTGGTCGTCGCCGGTTACCACGCGGCGATCATCGAGGACGACCTGGCCGCGTTCGCGGTCGAGATCGACGACCCGGCGCTGCTCGACGTGCCGATCGAGGAACTGTCCGTCGTCGTGACCAACAAGGCGGTCGTCGGCCGGACCGTCGAGGAGCTCCGGCAGACCCAGCGAGCACGGCAGATCTTCCTGAAGGGCATCAGCCGGGGTGGGCACGCGATCCCGTTCGGCCCCGACACGGCGCTGCACGCCGGTGACGAGCTCCGGGTCCAGGGGCCGTTGCCGTTGCTGGAGCAGGGGATCCGGTACGTCGGCTTCCCGGAACGGACCGACCCGAAGACCGACATGGTCACGGTCGCCCTGGGCATCACGGTCGGTGCCGTCATCGGGGTGCCGTCGATCACGGTGGGGGCCGTGCCGCTCTCGCTCACCACCAGCGTCGGTGCGCTCATCGTCGGGCTGATCCTGGGCTGGCGACGCTCGAAGAGCCCCACGTTCGGACACGTCCCGCCCGGCGCGCAGTGGTTCTTCGAGACCGTCGGACTCACGCTCTTCGTGGCCGTCGTCGGCATCAACGCCGGGCCGGGGTTCATCGACGGGCTCGCGCAGTACGGCGTCCAGCTACTCGTCGCCGGGGTGGTCGTCACCCTGGTGCCCCTGGTCGTCATGACCTTCGTCGGCCGGTTCTTCTTCCGGAAGACCGACCCCGTCCTGATCCTCGGCATGCTCACGGGTGCCCAGACCACCACCGCGGCGGTCGGGTCCCTGCAGGAGACGGCGAAGAGCAGCGTGCCACTGCTCGGCTTCACCGTCCCCTACGCCATCGGCAACATCGTCCTCAGCATCGGCGGCGCCGTCGTCGTCGCGATCACCGCACACTGACCCCGCACAAGGAGCACCACATGCCCGTCGCCAGCGTCTCCCGCGAGCAGATCGCGCGCCTGCAGCACCTGTCCCCGTTCGAACTCAAGGCCGAGCTCCAGCGCATCGCCGGCGAGCACGAGTCGCGCACCGCGTTCCAGATGCTCAACGCCGGCCGCGGCAACCCGAACTTCATCGCACCCACCCCACGCGAGGCGTTCTTCGCACTCGGGCAGTTCGCACTCACGGTCTCGCGTGAGAACCGGGAGTGGGACCCCGAGCTCGTCGGCGTGCCGCAGAAGGACGGCATCGCCGATCGCTTCGGTTCGTGGCTGACCGAGCACGACGGCGAACCCGGGGTCGACCTGCTGCGCCGGGTGCTCCGGCACGGGGTGGACGACCTCGGCTTCGCACCCGACTCCTTCGTCTGGGAACTCGCGGACTCCGTGATCGGCGACCACTACCCGGAGCCGGACCGGATGCTGCACCACGCCGAGCAGATCGTGCACGAGTACCTCGTCCAGGAGATGTGCGCCGGGGAACCGCCGGCGCAGCCGTACGACCTGTTCGCCGTCGAGGGCGGCACCGCGGCGATGTGCTACGTGTTCGACTCGCTGCTCGAGAACCGGCTGATGCACCGCGGCGACCGGATCGCCCTGATGACGCCCATCTTCACCCCGTACCTCGAGATCCCCGCGCTGGCCGACTACGACCTCGAGCAGGTGCACCTGCACGCCAGCACCGTGGACCAGGACGGCGTGCACACCTGGCAGTACCCGCCGGAGGAGATCGACCGGCTGCGCGACCCCTCCATCAAGGCCCTGTTCGTCGTCAACCCGACGAACCCGCCCTCGGTCCGCATCGCCCAGGAGACGCTCGACGCGATCGCCGACGTCGTGGCCACCGACAACCCCGAGCTGACGATCATCACCGACGACGTCTACGGCACCTTCATCGACGGCTTCCGCTCCCTGATGGCCGAGGTCCCGCGGAACACGATCGGCGTCTACTCGTTCTCGAAGTACTTCGGCGCGACCGGCTGGCGGCTCGGTGTCGTGGCCGTCAACCGGGACAACGTGTTCGACGAGCGGCTCGCCGCACTGCCCGAAGCGGACCAGTCCGCCCTCGACGCCCGGTACGGCACCCTCTCCCTGCACCCGCGCGACATCCGATTCGTCGACCGGCTCGTCGCAGACAGCCGCTCGGTGGCACTGAACCACACCGCCGGACTGTCGCTCCCGCAGCAGTGCCAGATGCTGCTCTTCGCGGCGTACGCCGTGCTCGACGACACCGACCACTACAAGCACCAGGCGCAGGGGCTCATCCGGCACCGACTGGAGCTGCTGCTCGAGGGGATGCAGGTCTCCCTGCCCGAGGACGTCAACCGGGTCGGCTACTACGTCGAGCTCGACGTGCTGGCCTACGCCGAACGACTGCGGGGGCCGGGCATCGGTGCCTTCCTCCGCGAGCACTACGAACCGACCGACATCCTGTTCCGGCTCGCCGACCAGACCGGCATCATCCTGCTGAACGGGGGCGGGTTCGACGGCCCCGAGTGGTCCGTCCGGGTGTCGCTGGCGAACCTGCGGGACGAGGACTACACGCAGATCGGCCGGAGCCTGCGGGCGATCGGCAAGCAGTACTTCGACGAGTGGCGCGACGAGCAGGGCGCGGACGCCGACGCCGAGCAGGCGGCCCGGCCGTGACGGCGCGGTTCCGCAGCCGGGCGGCACTGCTCGGCGTCGCCGCACTGCTCGTGCCGGCAGTCCTGGTCACGCCGGCGGCCCTGATCACGACGGAGTCCGCAGCGGCGGCCGACGTCCCGCCCGTCAACCCCGTCACCGTGCCGGTGGACGGGCACCCGGCGAACCAGGGGTTCCTGGTCTTCGTCGAGGGCGACGTCGAGCTCGCAGCCGACGAGGCCGAGGGCACGCTCGCCGCCGGCGGCGACCTGGCCTTCGAGACCAGCTACAACATCGGTGCGGGCAACCCACCCGCGAACGCCCTGACGCTGCCGGGGGAGAGCCGTCCCACGTTCCTGTACGTCGACGGCGGCATCCGGTTCCCGTCGGCGCAGTCGGCCGTGCTCCGCGTGCTGAACGGCGGGTACGCCCACGTCGGCGACACGGCGACCTACGACGCCTTCGACACGGACCAGAACGGCGCGGCGATCGACTACCGGCTCGCTCCGGAGGGCACCACCGCCGAGACGTTCCCGCGTATCGAGGGGACGACCAGGCAGTCGGCGAGCTCCGTCCCGACGATGGCCGACCCGTCGGTGCTGGACTTCGCGCGTCCTTCGCCCGCTACCGGTCCCTGTCCGCCGACCTCGGGACGTGCCCGGTGACGACCGTGCTCCACGACGCCGCAGGTGCACCCCTGGCGACGCCGATCGCGCCCGTGACGGCCGCGTACGCCGACGTCCAGCCAGGCGTCACGAACGTGCTGACGGTGGCCGCCGAGGACCTCGACGCCCTCGACCTGCTGACCTTCGACGGTCTCCCCGGCCCCGGATCGCCGCTCGTCGTGAACGTCACGGGGACGACGTTCGACGGTTCCGTCCCGAACCTCGCAAACCTGACGAACGCCCACGCGCCGTTCGTGCTCTGGAACTTCCCGGACGCGACCACCGTGCACGTCACCGGCGCCGACGTCCTCGAGGGCACCATCTACGCGCCCCGGGCCGACCTGCGGTGGGACGTGACACAGAACGTCGAGGGCAACGTCGTCGCGGCGTCGTTCACACACGGGGTCGCGACCGCCGCCGGTCCGGTGCCACGTGAGATCCACGGGTTCCCCTTCTCGACGACGGTGTCGTGCCTGTCGACCGACGCCGTCGAGGGAGACCTCACCCTGGTCAAGCAGGTCGTCGGTGGCGACGCGGATCCGGGCGATTGGACCCTGACCGCGACCGGACCGACCACGGTCTCCGGAACGTCGGGCAGCGACGCGGTGACGGGGCGGCCGGTGCCGCCGGGGGACTACACGCTGACCGAGTCGGGCGGCCCCGACGGCTACGAGGCGGGGGACTGGACCTGCACCGGGGCGCCGGTGACGGACGGGGTGGTCACGGTCGCGGACGGAGACGACGTGGTCTGCACCATCGTGAACACGGTGGTGCCGGACGACGGCGGCGGCAACGGCGGTGGCGACGGCGGTGGCGCGGGCACGGGCGACCCCGGTGACGGCGGACCCGGTGGTGGTGGCGGGTCCGGCGGCACGACCCCTGACCCGGGCGGGACCGGCACGGGCAACCAGGGCGGGGACGGCGCGCCCGGTACCGGCGATGGTGTCGACACGACATCGCACGCCGGCGTGGAGCCCGGAGGCGGCACGGGGAGCCTGGCCGCCACCGGAGCCGATCCGCTGCCCCTCGCGCTGCTCGCGCTCGGGCTGCTCGGTGCCGGGGGCGCGACCGCACTCGGGCGTCACCGCGTCCGGGCCGGCGCTCAGCAGGAACGCGATCCCGCGACGAGCCGGAGGACCTGATCCGTGTGCCGTTCCGCCGTCGCGCGCCGCGCGTGTTCGATGGCGGCGTCGGTGTGCGGTCGCAGCAGGGTCCGGTCCGACGCCAGCTCGATGATCGTGGTGGCGAGCCCGAACGCGGTCTCGTCGTCGGTCAGGACGGCGGCGGAGCCGAACTCGCTCGCCAGGCGGATGTCGGAGACGATGACCGGGCGGTGGTCCCGGATCGCCTCGAGTGCGGTCATCGGCTGGCCGTCGTGCTCGAGCGAGCAGACCACCGCCGCGTGCCCGCACAGCAGCAGGTCGTGGACACCCTCCGGCGACAGGCGGCCGTGGACGCGGACCGACACCGGCGTGCGGGTCGGAGGGACGGTCCCGCCGGCGACGTCGACGCGCACGGCGTGGGCCCCGAGTCGGATCTCCACCAGCCGGATCGCGTTGAGGAGGACGTCGAGGCGCTTGTCCGGGGTGAACCGCGACGCCCAGACGAGCCGGAGCGGTCCGAGTTCCGGCGCCGGCGGCGGTTCGACCCGCCGGCGGCCGACGGCGTTGGACACGACGTGGACCGGGCCGACGCCGGCCGCACGCAGGACACGGGCCTGCCGCGTCGTCGGGGTGACGACGACGTCGGCCACCCCGCAGACGGCCACGGCCATGTTCCGGCGCGCATCGTCCATGGGGTGCCCCGTGAAGCGGTGCCGTGCGGGTCGGGTCCCGGTCACCACACGGTGCGCGTGCCGTGCGAGGGGCGCCATCGCCGCCGCGGTCCGCCCCCTGACCGGCGCCGAACCGTGCACGGTGTGGATCGTCGGCAGCTCGAGGGAGCGTGCCGTCATGAGCGCCGCCACGGCGAGACCGAAGTCCGAGTGGGTGACGACCAGGTCGATCCGTTCCTCGAGCATCAGCGTGCCGAGGCTCCGGCGGACACGGACCGAGTTGCGGACCACTGGCAGATCGCTCTCCGGCGCGCTGATCGACGGTTCGACCTCGAACAGGCGGATGCCGTGCTTCCGCAGGTCCGCCGTCCCGCTCGACCGCGGAGTCGCCACCCAGACGACGTGACCGCACTCCGCGAAGGCCTTCGCCTGCTCGACCAGCGCAGCACGTTCACCCCGCATCGCCGTCAGGGGGAAGTCGCTCACGAGCAGGACGCTCGCCTTCGCCGCCGCCACGTCAGCAGCCGGTCTCGAGCAGGGTGGTCCGGCGGGGGCTGTGCATGCGTCGGCGGTCTCTCACGGTTCGGGAGCGGCAGGGGGCACTGGGAACCGTAGGCGCTCAGCAGACGATCGTCTAGCGATCCACGACGCGGATGAGTGGGTCTTCACGAATCCCCGGGCGGACACCCGGTCCTCGATGCGGGGGCGGACAGACAGTCCCTGTCCGGTTCCTGCAGATCCTGTACACGTCTGAGCCGTGGTCGTCGTACAGTCTCCGGAAGCTACCCCGCCGGACCCCACCGGCGGGTGCCCGACCCCCTGTTCCCGGGCTGGCCTCGTCAAGACCACCGCGTCGACCCGACGGCGTCGTAGCGCGAGGACGTCTGCTCCTGACCCGAACTCGTGGCAGACGTCCTCGCACCTTCCCGCTATCGTCGAAGAACGGCCGGTCCCGATCTCGGGGCGAGCAGCGGCCAGGGGACCACGGGGGGGGAAACCATGCAGTACCAGCGCGCCATCACCGCACTCACGACGCTCACCGCGACGATCGCCCTGGCGGTGACGCTCAGCGGGTGCACCGTGTCGGCATCGTCGTCGGTGTCACGGACGGTCACACCGGACGCCTTCGAACGCGTCGTCGTCGACGCGTTGGCGGACGTGTCGGACGCGACGCCCGAGGTCGACTGCGGTCCGGACGACATCGCGATCGAGGACGGCGCCGAAGTGCACTGCGACGTGAACACCGCGGGCTACGACGTGGTCTACGACTCGGTGTCGACGATCAGCACCGACGGCGGCGAGGACTACCACGTCGACGTGCGGGTGGCCGACCAGCCCAAGGGCTGATCGGCCACGGCGCGGTGTCCGATGACTAGCGGTCCGACGCCTCGACGACGCAGCTCTCGACCTGCTCGGCGGCCTTCGAGTCGTCGGCGAACGGCGTCGGCGCGTCCGAGGTGGTGGTCGTCTCATCGGCGACGGCCTGCTTGGCGACGTCGTTCACGGCGTACAGCGGGCCGTCGAAGTCATCGGCCGTGGGGTCGGCGGTCGTCGCCCAGATGGTGACCTCGTCGTCGTTCGAGTCGTTGCTGTCCGCGGGGACGATCGCGGCACCGAGGTACCATCCGCCGTCACCCTTCTGGATGTTCGCGAACTCGGTGGTGTCGTGCGACCCGACCGCCTCGTCGATCATGTCGACGGCCGCGCTGGCGGCCACGTCGCACTGGGCCGACTGGGACTTCTCCTCGGACCCGGGAACCTTGCCGACGGGGTTGATGTTCTGCGCTCCGCCAGGGTCGCAGGCGGTGAGCAGGAGGGCTACGGTGGCGGCGCCGAACAGCGCCGTGACGGTCTTCGCTCGCGTGGACATGGCCTTGAACGTAGGCGGGGCGCGGTGGACGGCGATTCAGCCAGGAGCGCCGCGACGACGGACGGGAGGCCCGGCGCACGTCGTGCCCCGGGCCTCCCGTCCGTCACCTGGTCACGTCGTCGGATCGCCGTCCCGTTGCCGGCCGCCGTCCCGTCACAGGATCGGGGTGCCGCCGGTGACGGCGACCCGCGCGCCGGAGACGTAGCTGCCGTCGTCACTGGCGAGCAGCACGTAGACGGGTGCGAGCTCGGCCGGCTGACCGGGACGGCCGAGCGGCGACTGCTTGCCGAACTGCTCGACCTGCTCCGGCGGCATCGTCGACGGGATCAGCGGCGTCCAGATCGGACCGGGGGCGACGCTGTTCACGCGGATCCCGCGTTCGCCGAGCAGCTGCGCGAGCGCGGCCGACAGGTTCGCGACACCGGCCTTGGTGACGTCGTAGGGCGCCAGGTTCGGTTTCGGGTCGTCGGAGTTCACCGAGCTGGAGCCGATGATCGACGAGCCCGGGCCGAGGTGCGGCAGGGCGGCCTTGACGAGGTGGAAGTAGGCGCTGAGATTCGTCGCGAGGGTGTGGTCCCACTCCTCGTCGCTGATCTCCTCGATCGTCTCGTGGGTCATCTGGTACGCGGCGTTGTTGACGAGGACGTCGAGCCCGCCGAGCTCCGAGACCGCCTGGTCGATGACGGATCGGCAGTACGCGGGGTCGCTCACGTCGCCCGGGAACAGCACGGCCTTCCGACCGGCCTGTTCGATCCAGCGCTTCGTGTCCTGCGCGTCGTCCTCTTCTTCCGGCAGGTAGCTGATCAGGACGTCAGCACCCTCGCGCGCGAACGCGATCGCCACGGCCTTGCCGATGCCACTGTCCCCGCCGGTGATGACGGCGCGCTTGCCGGTGAGCTTGCCGGAGCCGCGGTACGACTCCTCGCCGTGGTCTGCCTTCGGGGTGAGCTCTTGTTCGCTCCCCGGGGGCTGCTGCTGCTCGGTCATGTCTCTCCCTGCGGTCGGTTTCCCTGGACGTCCTCGATGGTCTGCGACCCCCACTGAGCACCGGTCCAGGCTCCGGGCGTACCCCGTCCGGGAAGCGAAGATGTGTGCGGCGCGCGACGGCGGCCTACCGTTGCACCGGATCAGGACCCGCCACCGCGACGGATGCTCCTCTTCACCAGGGAGCAAGTGTGAAGTACGTGAACTACGCGGGCACGGTCCGTGTCCTGACGAGCGACTCGATCGCCGACGCTGTGATCCGGTACGCGGCCGCGCTGCACCAGAGCCGGTTGAGCGACGTCGTGTCGATCCCGACGGCCGACACGTTCGGGGTGGCGAGCACCGTCGAGGTCCTGCTCGCACCGGCGCTCCCGGTCGCACTCGAACCGGCGCCGGACGACGACCTCGAACCCGAAGGCGGAGCGTTCCTGCTGGAGCTTGCACGGCGCACCGAGGCGGTCCTCGCAGTGGACACGAGTGCGGAACCGCCGCATCTGGGGTGCTGACGGCGCCACCGCAGCGCTTCAGGCTCCCGGAGGGTCGAGGTCCGGCCGTCGGTCGGCATGGATGACGTCGTCGTGCTCGAACGTCAGGGCGGCGGCGCGCAGCCGTGCCACGAACACCGCGTCCTCGCGCTCGAGCTCGTCCTCGTCGGCGTCCTCGACCACGAGTTGGCTCGACGGGCCGATGAGCACCTTGGTGGTCGTCATCGTGCCGTCGGAGGCGACGGCGGGGATCGCCACGGTGTCCGCGCGGCTCCCGCCGGCCAGCGCTGCGGCGTACTCGATCACGGCGTCGGCCACGTCGTCGCTCGTCAGGATCGTCGAGCGGTCGTACTGGATGTACTTCATGTCCGGGCCTCCATCAGCACAGCCAACAGGTCGTCGGCTGGCCGTCGCACAGGAACACGGCGCGCCGCTCGTTGCGCCGACGACGACTTGTCGTCAGGATCGTCACGTGCCCGAGACGATGCACCGCATGCTGCGGGAGATCCAGACCGCCGAGCCGTCGGTCGCGGCCGAGGCGATGGCTCGGACGCACATCACCCACGGGCTGTCGGTCGAGCCGACGGACGCCGAGTTCGTGTTCGAGGAGCGGGTGCGCGGTACCGACCTGCTGTCGCTCGAGTCGACCCGCTGCACCGGGGTCCTGAGCGGCGCGATCGAGCCGGGCGACGCGATGACCATCTTCTGGATGAAGTCCGGGGTCGCCCAGCTCGACGAGAACACCGTGAAGATCGGTCGCCCGACGCTCTTCCGTCAGGGGCCCCAGCGCTTCCGCTGGATCGCGTGCAACAAGGACGTCCTGCGGATCGACCGCTCGATCGTCGAAGAGGTCGCAGCCGAGCGCGGCGACTGGGCACCTGGTCCCATCGAGTTCCGTCCGCGGCACGTCCCCGAGGGCGCCCCGCTCGCTGCCTGGTGGCTCATGGTGCGGTCCGTCGCGCAAGAGGTGCTGGCCGGACCGGACGCCGTCCCGGTCGAACGCGAGCGGGAGCTCGCCCGCTTCGCCGCCGGCGGTCTGCTCACCGCGATCCCGCACTGGCCCGTCGGGCAGCACGAGCCGGCGATGGCCTCCACCGCCCGCTTCGCCCGTGCCGAGACCTTCCTGCTCGAGCACGCCACCGAGCCGATCACCGTCGACGACGTCGCCGAGGCCGCCGGCCTGAGCGTGCGCGGCGTGCAGGCGGCGTTCCAGCGGCACCACGGCATCACCCCGACCATGTACCTGCGCCGCATCCGGCTGCTGCTCGCCCGCGAACAGCTCGAGTCGGACGATGGCCGGAGCGTCGCCGAGATCGCCCGGGCGAGCGGGTTCGCCCACCTCGGGCGGTTCGCGGGGAGCTACCGCGAGGAGTTCGGCGAGCTGCCCAGGCAGACGTTGTCCGCCGCACGCGACGGCGGGCGGGCGTAGGCACGTCGCGCGCCCCCGCAAGAATCCCGCAACCGCCCTCCCGTCCGGCCGATCGCCGACGTTCGTCGCCCTACGGTTGCGCTGCACGGACACGCAGCCACGACGATCGGAGACCCCATGGCCGGCTCAGCAGCACCACCCGTCCCGACCGCGGCCGTCCCGCCGACGACCGATCCGTCGACGTTCGGCCGTCGGCTCGTCGAGGACGCCTCCCACGCCCGTGAGCACTTCGTCTTCACCGCACTGCTCGGATCTCCGCTGCTGCCCCGGATCGTCCGGCGGCTGCTGCTCCGTGCCGCCGGTGCACGCGCCGAGTCCGGTGTGGGCACCGGGTTCTCGCTGACGGGCGACCCGAAGCACCTCACCATCGGCCGGGGTGTCTTCTGCAACCGGAACGTCACCGTCGAGGCCGTCGCCCCCGTGACCATCGGAGCGAACACCGCGATCGGGATGCAGGTGCTCATCATGACGAGCCACCACGAGATCGACGCCGAGGGCCGGTGGAGCGACGTCGCGACCGGCCGCCCGGTGGTCGTCGAGCAGCACGTCTGGATCGGCGGCCGCGCCACGATCCTGCCCGGCGCCCACATCGAGCACGACGTCGTGGTCGCCGCCGGCGCCGTGGTCGTCGGCCGCTTGGCGGCGCACGGCGTGTACGCCGGCGTCCCCGCCAAGCGCATCCGCGAGCTCGCCCCGTCCGCGCGACCGCCGGTGGTGGACCCCGCCGCGTGACGGCCTGGAGGCGCGTGGCGGCGCCGCCACGCGCCTCCCGTCCGGCGCGGCCCAGCACCCGTGCGCCTGCCCCGTCCGCGGGGACGCGCACCCTGCCAGCATGATCACGACGCGGGCGACGGCGCCCGCGCAGGACGAGGCAGACCGTCATGTCCGTTCGGCATGCTGACCGATCGCCACGGGGTGTCGTGGGTCGTGAGATCAGCGGCGCGACGAGCTGAGCGGCACCGGACCCACGTGCGCCGGCACCGGCCACCGCGGCACCCAGCACCGGACCTGCTCGGCGTAGCGACGGAAGTCGTCGCCGAACCGTTCTTCCAGGTCGGACTCCTCGAGCGGGCGGACGATGCAGTTCCAGACCACCGAACCGGCGACCGCGTAGACGACGACCAGCCACGACGACAGCAGCAGGCCGACGGCGACGCCCTGGGTGATGCCGGCCAGTGCCATCGGGTTCCGCACCGACCGGTACGGCCCGGCGACCACCAGACGGTTCGCGGTGGCCGAGGGCAGCGGCGTGCCCTCGCCCTTCGTCGACATCGCCGCCGCCGACGCGATGCCGAGCGCGCTCGCCAGCAGGAGCACGACCACACCGACGACGGTGAGGGTGGTGACGAAGGGTGTCGGCAGCTGCGGGTGCAGGCCCCAGCGGTGCTCGGCGAACGCGATGACCAGGGGGAACACCCCGAGGAACAGGCCCCAGAAGACGACGATCTGCAGCACGGTCGCGATGACGTGCCGGGAACGCGGGGCACTGGCGTCAGCCGTTCGGATCCGCAGCGGACCGGTCGTCACCCACTCCGACGGGATCCGTCCGAGCAGCACCAGGGCGAGGGCGAGGGCCGAGCCGATCGTGGCGGCCAGCATGACGAGCACGCCCCAGCCGGCCTCGCCGGTCACGGTGGCCCAGACGCTCAGGGCGACGAGCACCAGGGCGGTCCACACCGTCGTGACCACCGCGGCGGCCCGGACACCCGAGGCGGCGAGCGCCGACGCGACGACGAACAGCGGGACGTCGAACGCGGCGACGAGCACCGGGTCGAGCGAGCCGAGCGTCGTGGTGCGGATCCACGGCAGCGTCGCGACGGCGGTCCACCAGGTCGCTCCGCCGACGGCTTGCAGCGCGAAGTACCGCCGGCCCCAGGACATGGGTGCACGGTAGCAGTGCGCGGCGCCGGGGCCGTGCGTGCCGTCGCTCCGGGTGGGTCAGCCGGTGTGGTTGATCTGGCCGAGCCAGCGACCGAAGGACGGGGTGCGCTCGTCGTGCAGGCTGGGCAGGACGGGCTTCGGCAGGCAGGCGCGCTCGTCGGCGCCGGTGCTCTCGTGGAGGTCGAGGCTCATGATGGGTTCCTTCGTGGTCGGTGGTGAGTTCGACACCGGGTGGGGCCGTTCCATTCCCACCCGGTCCCGCGACGGGGTCTCCGCGGTGTGGTGCGGGACGTCCCGCACGCGGTGGCACGATCAGGGGGTGACCATGCCGCCGTTCACGTTGAGGGTCTCGCCCGCGACGTAGCTGGACTCCTGCGAGGCGAGGAACACGTAGGCCGGCGCGAGCTCGGCCGGCTGCGCCGCGCGGCCCATCGGCGACTCGCTGCTGCCGAACTCCGGCAGGGTCGACGGATCGACACCGCCGCTCGGCTGCAGGACGGTCCAGGTGGGCCCCGGTGCGACGACGTTCACGCGGACACCACGCTCGACGAGCAGCTGCGCCAGTCCCTTGGACAGGTTGTTGACCGCGCCCTTCGAAGCCGCGTAGTCGAGCCGGTCCGGTGCCGGCTGGTACGCCTCCATCGATGCGGTCGTGGTGATGGTCGAACCCGGTGCCAGGTGCGGCAGCGCGGCCTTCACGAGCCGGAACAACCCGAAGACGTTGACGTCGAAGGTCGCTTCGAACTGTTCGTCGGTGATGTCGAGCACGTCGGGCTGCCAGCGCTGCTTGCCGGCCACACTGACGAGCGCGTCGATGCCGCCGAGGCCGGCGACCGCCTGGTCGACGAGTTCGCGGGCGTACGCGCGGTCCCGCAGGTCCCCGGGGATCGCGACGGCCGTGCGGCCCGCCGCCCGGATCTGCTCGATCACGTGGTCCGCGTCGGACTGCTCCTCGGGCAGGTAGGCGAGCGCGACGTCCGCGCCCTCGCGAGCGAACGCGATGGCGACGGCGCCGCCGATGCCGGAGTCGGCCCCGGTGATCAGGGCCTTCCGACCGGCGAGCCGCCCCGTCCCGCGGTAGCTCGACTCACCCAGGTCGGGTACCGGGTCCATCCGTGACTGGAGGCCCGGCTCGTCCTGGGTCTGCGGCTGCGGCTCGACGTCGGGGTACCGGGTGCGGGGGTCGCCGTGTTCGTACTGGTCGGTGGGCATGGGGTCCTCCTGTGCGGATGCGGATGCGGATGCGGGTGCGGTCGTGGTCGGGGTGGTCGCGCAGCGTGCTGCGGGACCCGCGGACCGCCCCGCGGACCGCCCGCGGACGGGCCGCTGGACCGCCTGATCAGGAAACGCTCCCGGGCTGGACGACCGGGGGACGACATCCGTCCAGCGCATTGCGCTCCTGTCCAGGGCCGCCGCGTTTGCTCGTCCACATGAGCGAGCACGACGACGAGCAGACCCGGGCCGACTTCGACCACGCGGTGAACATGACCGCCACCGAACTGCGGAAGTGGCTCGACACCGACGAGTCGAAGTCCGTCGGGCAGAAGCCCTCGGGCGGCGGCGAGTCCACCGGGCACGAGAGCGGGCGGCACATCATCCGCATCCTCGAGAAGCACAAGGCAGACCGCACCCACGACGACCTGGCACACATGCGGAAGGTCGTCGGCTACGTCGCCCGGCACTCGGAACAGCGGCCCGCCGGCGACGTGCACGACACCCCGTGGCGGTACTCGCTCATGAACTGGGGGCACGACCCGGAGAAGCACTGACGGCATCGGGCAGAATGGACGGCGTGAACGAGACGGGCATGCCGCGCTTCCGACGGATCTGGTCGACCGTGCAGGTCGGTGTCCTCGCGATCGCCGTTGTGTTCTGCGTCGTGATGCTCGTGATCGGGCAGGGCAAGCTCGACCGGGTCTACGCGGTCGCCGCGGTGTTCTTCGGACTCGCCCTGGTCGGGCACAGCACCTACCTGTGGCTCGTCGCCCGGGCGAACCGCCGCCCCTGACCCGGCGGCAACGGTCCGGGAGCGCCCGGCTACGCGTTCTGGTGGACCCGGAGCCAGTCGACGGTCATCTGCTGCGGGAACCCTGTCGAGGCATCCGGCGACCCCGGCCAGTTCCCGCCGACCGCGACGTTGAGGATCACGAAGAACGGCTTGTCGAACACCCACGGGGCCGTGCCGACGTCGGCCCGGGTGACCGTCCGGTACGCGACGCCGTCGACCGTCCAGGTGATCGAGCCGGGGCGCCAGTCGACCCCGTACACGTGGAAGTCGTCGGCGAACGCCGCTCCGGTCGGGTGCTGGTACGCCGCCGAGATGCCCTGGGCACCGGAGTACCCCGGCCCGTGGACCGTGCCGTGCACGATCCCCGGCTCGTAGCCGACGTTCTCCATGACGTCGATCTCCCCGCAAGCGGGCCACCCGACCTGCCCGATGTCCGCGCCGAGCATCCAGAACGCCGGCCAGATGCCCTGGCCGCGGGGGATCCTGATCCGTGCCTCGATCCGGCCGTACTGTGCCGTGTAGGTGCTCTCGGACTTCAGCCGGGCCGACGAGTACGAGCCGTCGGCCTCACGGCGTGCGGTGATCACGAGGTTGCCAGCACCGTCGAGCGCCGCGTTCCGCCGCGAGTCCGTGTACGTCTGCAGCTCGGCGTTGCCCCAGCCGCCCGCACCCAGGTCGTACCGCCAGATCCCCGGGTTCGGCGCGCTGCCGGCCGGGCCGTCGAACTCGTCGGCGGCGAGCAGCACCGGCCCCATCGCGGCAGTCGCAGCCTCGGCGGCCGTGGCGTCGCCGATCGTCGTCGTGCCGAGGGCGGTGGCGGCGGCCCCCGCGAGACCGAGCGCCATGAAGCGCCGTCGATCGATGTGCTGGTCCAAGTCGTGCTCCCTGCAGCGCGATGGTGGTGTGGTCGTCGGATCATGCCGCATCCGTGCGTGTCCCACCAGGGTCCGACCGCCGTTCGTCCGCCTGGCGCACGGGCAGTGCGGGAGTTGCCGCGCTCGTCAGCCGAAGCGCATCGCCAGCGGCACGAGGAGTCCCGCGACCCAGACGAGCACCATCACGAGTGCCCCGACCGCGATGAACCGACGGCGCCGTCGCAGCTTCGGGCTCCGCTCCTCGCCCCACATCTGCGCACGCACCAGCACCCGGTTCGCCTGCTCGACGACCTTCCGGACCTCGGGATCGTCGAGCTCGAGGGCGCCGGAGCGGGCGTGCTCGGCGATGACCGCGGCTTCGTCGACGGTCAGGTCGTCCTTGCGCATGCTCCATCTTCGCACCGCGGGCAGGGGTACGGCGCGGCTGTGCGGGATCGGACCGACGGCGCGTACCAAGGACACATGGGACATCGGTACCGCGGGAAGATCGTCGTCATCACCGGAGCATCGAGCGGCATCGGGAGGGCCGCCGCACACGAGTTCGCCCGGCAGGGCGCGACGCTCGTGCTCGCCGCACGCGGGCACGACTCGCTCGAGGCCGCAGCCGCCGAGTGCCGGAAGCTCGGCGCCGAGGCGATCGCGATCCCGACGGACGTCGCCGACGAGCACCAGGTCAAGGACCTCATCGGCACCGTGACGACCCGTTTCGGCCGCATCGACGTCTTCGTCGGCAACGCGGCGCTGTTCGTCTACGGCCTGTTCGAGCAGACCCCGACCGAGGCGTTCAAGCGCGTCGTCGACACGAACCTGTACGGGCACCTCAACGCCATCACGCACCTGCTGCCGCACTGGAAGCAGCGCGGCAAGGGCACCTACGTGCTCGTCGGCTCGATCCAGTCACTGCTGTCGGCGCCGTACCAGTCGGCGTACGTGACGAGCAAGCACGCTGCGCTCGGCCTGGTCGACGTGCTCGGTGACGAGTTCGCGGGCACCGGCATCCGGTTCACCGCACTGCTGCCGTCCACCATCGACACCCCGATCTACCAGAACGGTGCCAACTACACCGGCAAGACCTCGCACCCGCTGCCGCCCACCGTCTCGGTCGAGCGAGCCGGCCGCGCCGTCGTACACGCCGCCTCGCACCCCAAGCGCTACCGGTTCGTCGGCCGCATCCAGGCCTCGCTCGTGCCGCTGCAGTACGTGTTCCCGGGCCTGTTCCACAAGATCACGAAGCCGATGGTGGAGACGTTCGCGCTCCGTGGCAAGGGCACCCCGACCGACGGCAACCTCTACGCCCCCGCCGACGCCGCGAACGCGACGAACGGCGGCTGGGTCGCGAAGCGACGGCGCGTCACGCGCCCCCTCGTCTGGCTCGGCGTCGCGGCTGCGGGCGCGGCGGTCGTGCTCGGTCGCTCGCGTCGGTAGACGGGATCCGGGCGTACCTTCCCGAACCGGGCGTACCTTCTCGAACCGGGCGTACCTTCTCGAACCGGGCGTACCTGCCGTGTTGTTCATGGCAGGTACGCCCGATCCCGCCAGGTATCGCAGCCGTTCTGGGAAGGAACGGGCGGCTAGAAGAGCTTCGCGCTCGCGCGCCGGGCACCCTCACCGAGGGATTCGAGCTTCGCCGCGGCGATCAGCGGGTGCACACGGCCGCCGAGGCCGCAGTCGGTGCCGGCGATGACGCGCTCACGCCCGACCACCGAGGCGAACCGCTCGATGCGCTGCGCGACGAGGTCGGGGTGCTCGACGACGTTCGTGGCGTGGCCGACGACGCCGGGGACGATGACCTTGCCCTCGGGCAGGGTGACGTCCTGCCAGACGGTCCACTCGTGCTCGTGGCGGGCGTTGGCGGCTTCGAACGAGTACGCGCCTGCGTCGATCTCGAGCATCAGGTCGACGATGTGGCGGAGCTCGATGTCGGTGGTGTGCGGGCCGTGCCAGGAACCCCAGCACAGGTGGAAGCGCACGCGGCTGGTGTCCAGGCCCCGCAGCGCGTGGTTGAGCGCCTCGACACGGATGCGGGTGAAGGCGCGGTAGTCCTCGATGCTCGGCTCGGGGTTGATCTGGTCCCAGTTCTCGGCGATCGAGGGGTCGTCGATCTGCAGCACGAGGCCTGCGTCGAGGATCGTCGTGTACTCCTCGCGCAGGGCATCCGCCCACGCCCAGATGTGCTCTTCCTCGGTCGCGTAGTACTCGTTCGCGATGCGGGCGGCGGAACCGGGGGAGAGCGCCGTGATGAAGCCGTTGTCGGCGCCGGCGGCGTCGACCGCGTGCTTGAGGTTCGCGGCGTCGGTGGCCGCGGCCTCGTGGCCGGTGTAGGTGATCGGGCCGGTCGTGGTCGGGAACGCGGTGGCGTTCTTGCCGGTGCCGATGCCCGACTCGGGGTCGGTGTAGGCGTCGTGGAAGATCGTCCAGTCGCGGCGGTCCGGGAAGCTCGTGAGCCGGATGTTCCCCGGGGTGGAGCGGACCGGCTGCTGCGAGAAGATGTTCTCGTCGGTCAGGCTCAGGCCGCTGACGCGCTGGAACGAGTAGCCCCACCAGGCGCCGTAGTCGACGCTGTTCGACATCGCCTTGCCGAACTCGCCGTCGCCGGGCTGCGTGATGCCGAGCGCGGTCTGCCGTGCGACGACGTCGTCGACGGCTGCGCTCGTCAGGGCGCGGACCTCGTCGGTGGTCTCGAGCGTGAAGCCGTCGGCGGCGACGGGCCGAGCGGCGTTCGCAGCGATGAGCTCGGGGGTGCGCGGGAGCGATCCGGCCGTGGTGGCCTGGATGCGGTCGGTGTTCTCGAAGGGCATGCGCTGCCTTCCTCTCGATGGGTGCGGACTGTCGGGAGTCGGGGGCCGCGCGCGAGGCTTCGCGGTGCGCTGCAGTGCCACTCTGCCACGAGGGAACGGGCCCGTTACGTTCCGCGTCGCGGCACCCGGCGACCCGTCGTACGGTCGACCCATGAGCACGACGACCACGACGAGCGCCACCACCCCGGCAGCACCGACCTTCGCCGAAGCGTGGACCAGGTGGCACGACGACCACGAGCAGGCCCGCGCCAGCGAGCACGGCTTCCTCGCGATCACGAGCATCCGCTGGCTCACCGCCACGCCGGAACGGTTCGACGACGCCCCGGGCAGCTGGTCGACGGACGAGGACGGCCCGGAGGTCGCACTGGCCGACGGCGAGACGATCGAGGTCGACGGACAGGCGGTCACCGGGAGGTACCGGTTCGGCCCGCTGCCGGAGCGCTCGAGCACCGACGTGGTGTGGCACGACGGCGACGAGACCGTGGTGATCGAGGTCGCCCGGCGCGGCGGCAGTGACCTGCTGCGCCCGCGGCACCCGTCGAACCCGACCCGCGTCGGCTACCACGGCACCCCGGCGTACACCCCCGCTGGACGCTTCGTCGTGGACGCGCACTTCGAGCCGTTCGACACCCCGCGCGAGGTCACGGTCGGCAGCGTCGTCGACGGCCTGCTGCACGTGTACGAGGCCCCCGGCGTCCTGACGTTCGACCTCGACGGGCCGCGGTCGCTCCTGGCGTTCAACGGGCACGCCGGCGGCCTGCACGTGCTGTTCACCGATCGCACGAGCGGGGTCACGACGTCCGCGGCGAACCGGAGCCTCGACATCGCCGCACCGGATGCCGAGGGTGCCACCCGCATCGACTTCAACCGGGCGACGAACCTGCCGTGCGCGTACACCCCGCACGCGACCTGCCCGCTGCCGCCCGCCGAGAACCGGCTCGACGTGGCGATCGAGGCGGGCGAGCAACTCCCCGCGGCCTGACCGCCGGCGCGCACCGCCGCCGCCGACCCGTCCACGACAATGGGGGAGCCATGCAACGCACCACCTCCCGCATCCCGCTCAACACCCTCGCCGTCCCGTTCGGCCTCGCCGGCTTCGCCGAGACGTGGTCGTACGCCGCCCCCGTGCTGCACCTGCCCACCGTCGTGCCGCAGGTGTTCTGGGCCATCGCCGCCATCGCGTGGGTGTGGCTGCTCGGTGCGCACGCCGTCCGTGGCGCACGTGTCCGGGAGCGGCTGGTCGACCAGCTCCGGCACCCGTCGCAGGGGCCGATCGCCGCCCTCGTGCCCGCGACCGCGATGCTGCTCGGGGTCGACCTGGCGCGGTTCGTCCCCGTCGCGGGTCAGGTCGTCGTGCTCGCCGCCGTGGCCACCGCGGCCGGGTTCGCCGCCTGGCTGCTGAGCACCTGGTTCGAGGGCCGGCTCGCCCTGGAGTCCGTGCACGGCGGCTACCTGCTGCCGACGGTCGCCGCGGCCCTGGTCGCCTCGGTCGCCACGCACGAGGTCGGCGTCGGCTGGCTGTCCTGGCCGGCCCTCGGCGTCGGCGTGTTCTTCTGGGGCGTCATGACCGGCCTGCTGCTCATCCGGTTGGCGTTCCGACCGGCGCTGCCGGGGCCGCTCGTGCCGACGATGGCGATCCTGGTCGCGCCGCCGGCGGTCGCCACCCTGTCGGTGTTCGCGCTCACCGACGGTGCTGTGACCCTGCCGGTGCAGGCCATCGCGGGCCTCGGCGTCCTGATGGTCCTCGTGCAGCTGGCCCTGCTCCCGCGGTACGTCCGCCTCGCGTTCTCGCTCGGGTTCTGGTCGTTCGTGTTCCCGGCAGCCGCGGTCGCCACCGCCGCAGTGGAGTGGTTCCGGGCACTCGCGCTGCCGTCCGCCTGGATCCCCACCGCCGCGTTGCTCGCGCTGCTGAGCGTGCTCGTCGCGGTCGTCGGTGCCCGCTCGATCGGCCTCGCCGTGCACCACCTGCTCGGGCAGGCCGAGCGGACCCTGCACGACGCCGACGACGAGGACGCCGCCCCCGGCCCCGTGACGGGCGCGACGCGCGTGGTCTGACGAGCGGGGTGGTCGGGCCGCGCAGTCGGCGGACGGGAGGCCCGTGGCGGCTCCGCCCCGCGCCTCCCGTCAGGTCGCGGGGACGCGTCGCCAGCCGCTGGTCGCCCGCCAGGCGGGCGCATCGAAGCGGAAGACGCTGCCCATGCCGGGCTGGTCGAGGGCGCGCGTGATCGGGACGCCGCGCAGGTGGGCCAGGAGCAGCGCGCCGACCGCACCGTGCGACACGATCGTGACGTCGCCGGTGGCGCAGT
>NZ_CAJCKD010000020.1:0-62115 GCF_903970855.1 Curtobacterium sp. ME12 | reverse complement strand
GTGCCGAGCCAGCGGCCCGCACGGTCGTTCCACTTCTGGGACTCGAACACCTGACGGTGCGCAGCCTCGTGCGACAGGAACGCGAACTGCGTGAACAGCACACCCAGCGCACCGGCCACGATCAGCTGGAACCACGAGTCACCCAGGAACGCGAACGCGACCCAGGCGAGGGCGAGGCTGCCGACGAGTGCGCCGAACAGTGCCCAGTAGAAACCGGTACGACGGCGGAGCAGGCCGTTCTCCTTCACCTGCGCCAGCAGCGCGGAGTAGGTCGAGGTGCCCTTGCGGGCTCCCGTAGCGGGACGAGTGCGGGTGTAACCCGGAGCGAGCGGAGTGGTGGTCATGAGGACCGACCTTCTTGACGGACCGACCCTTCAGCCGGTTCGAGAGAGTTCACGCGATTGCGCTTGGGGCGACCCTAGGTGCCGAACATGCGTGTTGACCGTGCTGTCCGGAACCCGTCGTCCACCAGCCGGCCCGACCCGTCCGTTCCGCCCCGTCCATCCCGCGTCCGCCCGCTACGGTGAGCGGATGGGCAAGGTCACGCTGCAGGACGTCGCCGCGCACGCCGGCGTCTCGATGAAGACCGTGTCCAACGTCGTCCGCGGCTACCAGCACGTCAGCGACCCGATGCGCAGCCGGGTACAGGCCGCCATCGACGAGCTCGGCTACCGCCCGAACGTCTCGGGCCGGTCCCTGGCGACCGGACGCTCGAACATGCTCGCCTTCGCGTTCCCCGACCTGCGTCGTCCCTACTTCGCGGAGCTCGCCCACGTGTTCTCGCGGGTGTGCGCCGACCGCGGCTACCAGCTCCTGCTCGAGGAGACCGGCGGTGACCCGGACGGCGAGCGCTCGGCGGTGCGGGGACGTGAGGCCGGAGTGGTCGACGGGGTCGTGATCCACCCGCAGGTGCTCACACCCGAGGCGATCGACCGGATCCGCGGGGACACCGCCGTGGTGTTCCTCGGCGAGGACGTCCGACCCCCGCACGCCGACCAGGTCGTGATCGACAACGCCGGGGCCGCCACCGAGGCCGTCGCGCACCTCGTGGCGCTCGGCTGCCGCCGCATCGGGTTCTTCGGGCACGAGACCGGCCCGTCGTCGCGCACGTCCGGACTGCGTCTGGACGGCTACCGCGCCGGACTCGTCGCCGCGGGCCTGCCGCTCGACGACGCGTTGCTGGTCCCCCGCGAGGTCGGTGACGCCGCCGGCGCCGAGGTCGCCTTCGGTGCCGCGCTCGACGCCGGACTCCACGTCGACGGGCTGCTCTGCCGCGACGACCTGGCCGCACTCGGGGCGCTCCGCGCCATGCGCCTGCGCGGCCTGGACGCACCCCGCGACGTCGCCGTCGTCGGCTGGGACGCGGTCGGCCTCGGGTCGAGCCTGGTGCCGAGCCTGACCTCTGTCGCGCCCGACACGGTCGCCCTCGCGGGCACCGCGCTCGACCTGCTGGTCGAGCGGATGGACGGCTCCGACGTGCCCGGCCGGTTGGTCACGGTCGGCCACCGCCTGCTCGTGGGCGAGAGCGCGCCGTACGCGGACGGCTCGTCCGACCGGGCGGCGCACCAGGGCGCGTGAGGGGCGGACTGGAGGCCCGTGGCGCCCCCGCCACGGGCCTCCAGTCCGGAGGGTGGCCGGCCCCAGGTCACGTGGCGGGTCGGACCACGGGCCTCCGGTACCCCGTCGACTGCCGTCAGCGACCTGCGGGAGCCGACTCCCCCGGGTGCACGCTGCCGAGCAGCTCGACGACGACGTCCCGCAGGGCGTCGGGCAGGCCGACGGTGCCGAGCTCGACGATGCGGTCCGCACGCGGCAGGTCCTTCGCCACGACCTCCCACGCCTCGAGCTTCTCCGGGTTGCCGGCCTGCGCGCCCTCGAGGACCCGCCGCACGGCGTCCCGTGCGTCGACACCGACGACCGGAGCGCCGACCAGCGTGACCGTTCCGCCCGACGCCGAGTCGACGGACACGTCGACCGAGAACCGGTCGGCAGACCGTGCCGATGTCGGTTGCCCGTCGGCCGGCGCGGCGAGGAACGTGACCCGCCAGTCGCGGTGGGCGGGGACGACGTCGAGGGCCCCGGTGGTGGCGTGCACCCGGAACTCGGCGTGCTCCGGGTCCCAGGTCAGGCGGGTCCGGGCCGTGCGGCTGCCCTCCCCCTCGTGGTCCTCGACCAGGGTGAAGTCACCCGCCGCGTCCGGTGCGACGAAGACCTCGAACGCCGTCGGGTTGACGGTGGCGTCGAGCTGGTCGGCCGCCGCGAGCGGCAGGATCCCACCGGCGCGCAGCAGGACCGGCACCGTGTCGAGCGTGCGGTACAGGTCGACGAACCGGTCGCCCGCGTACACCGTGCCGGTGAAGACGTCGGTCCAGGTGCCCGGCGGCAACCAGGCCCGGGCGACCCCGTGCCGGCTGACCGGGTCGCGCGGTGCGACGATCGGGGCGACGAGCAGCTCCGAACCGAACGCGTAGGTGTTCGGCACCCGGTACGCCTCGTCGCGCCGCGGCTCCAGGTGGTAGAGCGGTCGGACCAGCGCGGTGCCCTCGGCCGTGCTGTGGTTCATCGTGTGCAGGTACGGCACCAGGCGGTGACGGAAGCGGAGCGCCTCACCCATCGCGGCACGGGCCTCGGCGGGGAACACCCACGGCTCCTTGCGGATGAACGGGTTGTTCGCGGAGTGCAGGCGCATGATCGGTGAGAACACCCCGAACTGCACCCAGCGGGTGGCGAGCTCGTCGTCACGGACGCCGCGGGTGTGACCGCCGATGTCGTGGCTCCACCAGGGGTAGCCGATGTTCGCGGCGGTGGCGGTGAACTCGGGCTGGAACGCCAGGGACGCCCACGACACGACGGCGTCACCGGAGAACCCGACGGCGTACCGGTGGCTGCCGGGGCCGGCGTAGCGCGAGAAGGTCATGCCGTCGACGGGCGCTGCGGGTGCTCCGGCGGCGGTGGCGGTGTCGCTGGCGGTGGCGGTGACCGCGGTCGTGTCGGCGGCTGCGTCTCCGCCCGACGCCGCGTGTCGCGCCGAGTCGAGCAGGTGGAAGTGGTTGAGCAGCCACAGCGGGTCGACCCCGGGCAGCCCGGTCTCACGACCCTGCTGCCAGTCGATCCACCAGAAGTCGACGCCCTGCTCCTCGAGCGGACGGTGCAGGTGTTCGAAGTAGGCATGCAGGAACCGGCGGTCCGTCGGGTCGAACGGGATCGGCTGCTCGGTCTCCGGGTCGACGCCCATCGCCCGCGCCACCGCGGGGTAGGCGTCCTCGAACGCCCGCACGCCGTCGGCCGGGTGCAGGTTCAGCGTCGTGCGCATCCCCCTTCGGTGCAGTTCGGCGAGGAACGCCCGCGGGTCCGGGAACAGCGACGGCTCCCACGAGTACCCCGTCCAGCCGTTGCCGAAGCGCGGTGGGACCGAGTCCACCCGGTGCCAGTCCATGTCGATGACGGCGACCGAGAACGGCAGGTGCTCCTCCGCGAAACGGTCGAGCAGTTCCAGGTACGAGGCGTCGCTGTACGGGTGATACCGGCTCCACCAGTTGCCGAGCGCCCACCGCGGCATCCGCGACGGCGGCCCGGAGACGGAGTGGTACGTGCGGAGTGCCGCGTCGTAGTCACGCCCGTACGCGAAGACGGTCACGTCGCGGCGCCCGGGGACCCGCGTGCCGATCCAACCGTCGTCGGCGAACAGGAACGACTCGCTGTCGTCGAGCGCGGTGATGCCGTCGCGGGCCAGGATCCCTGGTTCGAGCGGCATCCGGCCGTCGACGTCGTCGAGGGTGCGGCCGGTGCCGCCGAGGTCGCGCGGCTCCTGCCCCCAGCGCCAGCGGTTGGCGTCCGGGCCGGTGGTCTCGACGACCAGGCCGCTCGGGCTGAAGGGACGACCGTCGTAGCGCAGGCGGGCGCGGTCGGTGGTGACGACCACGCCGTCGGTGTCGGTGCTGCCGCCGCCCGTCCGCTCGACGGCGAACGCCGGCACGGGCAGGCGGCGGCGCATCGCGAAGGTCGACGCCCGGTCCTCGAACCCGCCGTCGTCGCTCCACTCGATCCGGAAGGCCCCGGCGTCGAGCACGGTGATGCGCCAGTGCTCGCCGGTGACCACGGCCGCGGGGTCGGCGACCGGGTCCGAACCCGGGAACGGACGGATGGTGGGGAGGACGGTGCCGGTGCCGGTGCCGGTGCCGGTGGTGCTGGTGGTGCTGCTGCTCACGTGGTGCCTCTCAGCTCTTGACCGCACCCTGCGTCACGCCGCTGATGACCCAGCGCTGCGCGAACAGGTAGACGATGATCGTGGGTGCCATCGCCATCAGGTACGAGGCGAAGGCGACGTTGTAGTTGGTGCCGAACTGACTCTGGAAGATGTTCTGGACCACGGGCAGGGTCTGCAACCCCGGATCAGCCGTGATGAGCGACGGCATCATGAAGTCGTTCCACGATGCCAGGAACGCGAAGATGCCGACCGTCGCGTTCATCGGGCCGAGGAGCGGCAGGATGATCCGCCAGAAGATCTGCCACGTGGACGCCCCGTCGATGCGGGCGCTCTCCTCGAGCTCGACGGGGATCGACCGCAGGTACGCCGAGTAGAGGAGCACGCTGAACGACAGTTGGAACATGGCGTGCAGGATCCCGACGCCGATCGGGTTGTCGAGGCCGATCTCGGCGGTCAGCTTGATCTGCGGCAGCGCCACCACCGGGAACGGCAGGAACATCGCCGCGAGCAGGTAGACGAACGAGTACCGGAAGAACCGCTTGTGCCAGTTCCGGACGATCGCGTACGAGGCGAACGAGCTGAGCAGCAGCGTCGCGACGACGGTGAGCGCCGCGACGCCCAGGGACACCGAGAAGGACACCGGGAACCGGGTCAGCTGCCAGGCCTCGGCGAACGAGCCCGGGTTGAACGGGAACGGCAGCGACAGGGCGTTGCCGTCGACTGACTGCTCGGTCGTCTTGAACGCCATCGAGAGCGTGACGTACAGCGGGATGAGCACGGTCAGCGACGCGAGGCCGAGGACCACGGTCAGCGTCCAGTTCGTGCCGCCCAGTCGTCGGCGGTGGCCGCGCCCGGAGCGACCGCCGCCGGTGGTCACGGTGCGGGTGTCGGTCGGGGGTCGTGTGTCGATGGCGGTCATGCGAGTCGCAGGTTCCTTCCGCGGGTCGCCGCGAGCTGCAGCACGGAGATGAGGACGGTGATGATGAAGAACACGGTCGCGTTCGCCATCTGGTAGGCGTAGTCGCCGCCCGTGAAGCCGCCGAAGATGGTCATCGCGACGCTGCTCGTCGCGCTGCCGGGGCCACCGTTGGTCAGACCGACGATCACGTCGTAGGCGCCGAGGTAGCCCTTCACACCGAGCACGGTGTTGATGACGATGAAGCCGCCGAGCAGCGGGAGCGTGATCGAGCGGAGCTGCTTCCAACCGGTTGCGCCGTCGAGCGCACTCGCTTCGTACAGCTCCTCGGGGATGGACGTCAGGCCCGCCGTGTAGATCAGGAGCGCGCCGGGCACGGTCTGCCAGGCGGACACGATCACGATCGCGAGCCAGGCCAGGTTCGGGTCGCCGAGGATGCTCTGCTCGAGCGGGCCGAACCCGACGCTCGTGGCCAGGGCCGGCACGGTGTTCGAGAACAGGAAGTTGAACACGTAGGCGACGATGATCCCCGAGATCACCATCGGGATGACGAACACCGACCGCAACCCGGCGGCGAACCGGATCTTCTTCGCCAGGGCGATCGCCAGGGACAGCGCGACGACCTGCGTGACGACGACGGTGACGGCCGCGAAGCCGAGCGTGAAGCCGTACGACGCCAGGATCGCAGGGTCGGAGACGAGCGCCCGGTAGTTCTCGGCGCCGATGAAGTCCCACTGCCCGAACCCGAGGTAGTCGGTGAAGCTGTAGAAGACGCCGACGCAGGCGGGCGCGACGACGAACGCCGTGAACAGCACGAGGGCGGGCACGAGGAACAGGTAGTACATGCCCTCCGTGCGCCGGAGGGACCCGGCACGACGGTGCGTGCGGGCGGCCGCGGTCGCCGGCCCGGAGGTCTGCGGGTCGGTGTCGCGGGAGAGCGGGGTCTGCATGGTCATGGTGGCTCCTGTGTCCTGGTCCGGCTCAGACCGTCGCGGAACGGCCGGCGAGCCGCCGCCAGTCCGAGTCGAGCCGCTGCAGCATCGAGGTGAAGTCCCCGCTCCGGATCGCCGACTGCAGGTAGTTACCGAGCGGGATCGACGTGGGGATGAAGGTGCCGGCGCCCTGGTAGAACGCGGCGTCGTCGACGTACCGCTGCAGGCCGGCGAGACGCTCGTCCTGCTGCGGCGGTGCGTCGATGCGTGGCGAGTACGCCAGGTTGTCGCGGTTGTAGGCGTCGATGACCTCGGGCTGCATGAGGAACTCGACGAGCTCCTTCGCCTGCTCCGGGTGCTCGGACGCCGTGGGGATCCAGAGCCCCAGGTCGATGTTGACCCGGGCCTTGCGGTCGGCCGGGTCGTTCGACACCGGCAGGGCGAAGGTGCCGACGGGCAGCTCGTCGTCGATCAGCGCGATCTGCCCGAGCGCCCACGGGCCCTGCAGGTACATCGCGGCCTCGCCCTTGCCGAACGCCAGGTTGCCGTCGGCGTAGGCCCGGGTGGCGTGGTCGCGGTTGAAGAAGGACGAGATGGTCTTCGCACGCTCCATCGGCACCGCGAAGTCCTTCTCGAACGACACCTCGGAGTCCGGGCCGACGTCGGCGCCGAGGGCCTTCATCTTGCGGAAGAACGAGCCGGTGTCGACGAGGCTGCCCACCGAGTAGTCGAACAGGCCCTGCCAGAGCGTCCAGGTGTCCCGGTCAGTGGCGTAGATCGGTGTGGTGCCGGCCTTCTGCAGTGTGCGGCAGACCTCGACGAACTCGTCCCACGTCGTCGGGACCGGCAGGTCGTGGTCGGCGAAGATCCGCTTGTTGTAGATCACCCCGGCTGCGGCGAGCGAGTACGGCAGCACGCTCGTGCGGTCCTCGAACTTCGCGTACTGGTTCGTCAGGGTGTCGATGTCCGGTCGGACCCGCGCTGCCGACGGCAGGTCGCTGAGGTCGCTGAGCACGCCGCGCGAGATGTACCGGGCGAGCTCGAGGTTGTCGTTGAAGCACCCGACGTCCGCCGGTTCACCGCGCACGAACTGCGGGGCGATGGCCGCCGTGCTGTCGTGCACGACCGACATGCCGGCGTGTTCCCCCTCGAACTTCCGCAGCAGCTTGTCGAAGTACGCGATGACCTCCTGCTTCTGCTCGTAGAAGCGGAGTGTCGTGGCAGCACCGGCGGCACGCCCCGGGGTCGCGCACCCGGCGAGCGCCATCGTGCCGAGTGCGATGCCACCGGCCGCGCCCGCGAGGAACCCCCGCCGGCTCACCGCCGCCTGGAGTGTTGCGGTCCTGCTTCCCACCATCGGGTCTCTCCCTCGTCGCGCATCGTCGCGCAGCCTCTTGTTTACAGCGCTGTAAAGCCTACGTCAACGTTGTAATCGCATGTGGCGGTGGTCGGTGCGCCCCACGGCCACGCCTTGACGGCACGCCACGACACGCCTGCACGAACGCACAGGAACCCGAGCAGGCACCATGGTCCGCATGGCAAGCACCGCTCCTCCCCTGCCCGGGCCCGTGACCATGACAGCGCAGTTGCGGCGGTGGGTGTTCTGGCCCGCCGCCGTCATCGTGCTGGGGTTCGTGGCGTTCACCTTGATCTCCCCCTCCACCGCCGAGGCGCTGTTCCTCGGTCTGCAGGACGCCATCGTCGAGAACTTCAGCTGGTACTACGTGCTCATCGCCGCGTTCTTCGTCGGCTTCTCGCTGTTCGTCGGCTTCAGCCGGTTCGGTGACATCAAGCTCGGCAAGGACCAGGACGAGCCCGAGTTCTCGACCGGCTCGTGGTTCTCGCTGCTCTTCGCCGCCGGCATGGGCATCGGCCTCGTCTTCTACGGGGTGTCCGAACCGCTCAGCCACTTCGCCTCGCCGCGGCCCGGTGTCACCGGCACCGAGAACGAGCTCGCGCAGCAGGCCCTGACCCAGACGTTCCTGCACTGGGGTCTGCACGCCTGGGCGATCTACGTGGTGCTCGGGCTCGCTCTGGCGTACGCGATCCACCGCCGGGGTCGCCCGGTGTCGATCCGCTGGGCCCTCGAACCCCTGCTCGGCAACCGCGTGCGCGGCGGCTGGGGCAACCTGATCGACGTGATCGCCCTGGTCGGCACGCTGTTCGGCGTCGCGACCTCGCTCGGCCTCGGGGTCATCCAGATCGGCGCCGGACTCGAGAGCGCAGGCATCGCCGACAGCAGCATCGTCAGCCAGATCGCGATCATCGCCGTGATCACCGCCGTCACGATCGTCTCGCTCGTCACCGGTGTGACCAAGGGCATGAAGATCCTGTCGAACTTCAACCTGCTGCTCGCCGCAGCGCTGCTGCTGTTCGTGCTCATCGTCGGGCCGACGCAGTTCCTGCTCCGCGACTTCGTGCAGTCGATCGGTTCCTACCTGCAGAACATCGTCGGCCTGTCGTTCAACGTCACCGCCCAGCAGGGCGCCGAGGGCGTGGCCTGGCAGGGTGCCTGGACCACCTTCTACTGGGGCTGGTGGATGTCGTGGGCGCCGTTCGTCGGTGTCTTCATCGCCCGCATCTCCAAGGGCCGTACCGTCCGGCAGTTCGTCTTCGGCGTCCTGCTCGTGCCGACCGCACTCACGTTCCTGTGGTTCGCCGTCCTCGGCGGCACCGCGATCCACCGCCAGACCGACGGCTCGGGGGGCCTGATCGGCTCGGACGGCTCGGTCGACATCGAGGGGTCGCTGTTCGCGGTCCTCGGCGACCTGCCCGCCGGCGTGGTGCTGACCTACGGCGCGATCCTGCTCATCGGCGTGTTCTTCGTGACCTCGTCGGACTCCGGGTCGCTCGTGATGGCGATGATCGCGTCGGGCGGTGACATCGAGCCGAAGAACTGGCTGCGGGTCTTCTTCGCCGGGGTCGCTGCGCTGCTCGCCGTCGCCCTGCTGCTCAGCGGCGGACTCAACGCGCTGAAGACCGCGGCGATCACGACCGCGTTGCCGTTCAGCATCGTCCTGCTGCTCACCTGTTGGTCGACGATCATCGCCTTCACGCGCGAGCGCCGTGCCTACGACAAGGCCGAGCGCGAGGTCCTGCTCGAGCACGTCGGCGCCTACTACGGCCTGGAGGTCGAGGCGCCGACCGAGCGTCCGGCACGGTCCGGCCTCGGCCGCCCCTGGGCCGCGGTGAAGAACCGCGTGCGCGGCGGCCGCGGAACCGCGGCCCCGACGCCGACGGTGGGCGCGGGCGCGCTCGAGGACTTCCCCGTGCGGCCGTCGTCGATCTCGGCCGACCCGGCGGTGGATCCGAGCCTCGACGCGCGTCCGGCGTCGGACGACGGGCGCGCGACGGAGCAGCCCGGGCGCTGACGTGGCGCGCGGCGCGCCAAGCGCCGCACGCGCCGCGTGGTGCGAGGTTCCGTGTTCGGTGCGACGAACGTGCCCTCGCACCAGAGACGCAACCGCGCACGGGCCGTCGACGCGACCACCTGACGGACAGGAGGCACGGTGTCAGCTGGCACCGTGCCTCCTGTCCGTCGTCGGTCAGGTCTCGGTCCGTGCGGACGCGACCTCGAGGGTCACGACGACCGCCACCACGGCGAGCGCCGTGACCGGCAGCGACACCGCCGGCACCGCGATCGACGCCAGGACCAGGAGCACCAGGGCCACCACGACGGCGTTGGCCCGCGCCGACAGTGACGGGCGGATCGCGAGCGCCCAGATCGACAGCACGAACACGGCGACCGGCACCGCGACGGTCGCCGCGATCGAGGCGGACGACAGCGCGACGTGTCCGGCGTCGGCGCTGACCGCGACCTCGATGCCGGCGGGCAGGGCACCGGCGGCGGCGAAGACGAAGTAGTGGCCGTAGCCGAACACGAGCGCGGTGGGCAGCGAGCGGATGTGCGCGTGCTGCTCGCGGGAGAAGTAGATCCACCACATGCCGACGGTGATCACCAGCCCGCACCCCGCGAGCGCCAGCAGGGCCCCGAGGTGCTCGGTGTGCGCGAGGGCGTCGATCACCGCACCGGCCGAGGCCACCAGCCCCTCGCCCAGGACGATGAGGGTGAACAGCGAGAACCGCTCGGCCAGGTGCCGGGTGTGCCACGGGGCCGTGCCCGTCGAGGTCTGCGCCCAGATCGGCACGGAGAGCTCGGCGAGCACGAGGAACGGTGCCGCGTACGACCAGACGTCGTCGGGCAGGGCCAGGGAGACGACCCAGAGCACCTGCACGACCGTGATGCCGACGGCGTGCAGGGTGGCTGTCCTGCGGTAGCGGGTGGAGGACGCGGCGGCGCGGATCCACTGCCCGACCAGGGCCAGCCGCATGACGACGTAGCCGATGACGCCGATCGTGAAGTCGTTCTCGACCATGGCGGCGTGCACCCCGGCGGCGAGGACGAGCACCCCGGCCATCTGCACGAAGGTCATCACCCGGTAGAGCCAGTCGTCGGTGTCGAACGACGTGGCGAACCAGGTGAAGTTCATCCACGCCCACCAGATCGAGAAGAACACCAGCCCGTAGGCCAGGACGGCGGAGGTGACGTGTCCCTCGAGCTCGATCTCGTGCAGGTTCGTCGCGGCGAAGCCCACCGCGACGACGAACACCAGGTCGAACAGGAGCTCCAGGGGGCTCGCGGCCCGGTGTCGCTGGTCGGGGTCGCGCGGCACCATCCGCCGCAGTCCGATGGTCGGCATGGGGGCAACGGTAGGGCATCCCCGGAACGCGGACCACTGACGGCGGGACCGGCCCTGCCGATCTGTCCGTGTGCAGGCCCCGCACCACCAGACCCAGCCCGTCCCGGCCGTGTACGTCGTGTCCGGCCGATCCCCTCCGACAGGAGTCCCGGTGACCTCACCGCGTCCCGCCGTCCGTCCCAGGTCGTTCCGCGGAGCGGCCGTCAGCGCCACCGCCGGCGCACTGGCCGCCGCCACGCTGCTGGCGTTGGCCGTCACCCCGGCGAACGCCGCGACCTCGGACACTCCGCGCTCACCGGCCGATCCGACCGCTGCGGTGGCCGCACAGGAGGGCCAGCCTGGAGGCCCGTCCAGCGTCGGTCCCGCCGCCGACGGCGTGCAGGTGGGTTCCGGTTCCTACGCGCCGGCCCCGCCGGACGAGCTCACGGACATCGCCGACGTGCGGAAGACGCTGGACCAGGAGCTGTACGTCGACCCGTCGAAGGCCGGCGAGCCGGTGCCGACGAACCAGTGGTGGACGGACCTGCTGGTCAGCAAGTACTCCGGCGACATGTGGGCGTACCCGTTCGTCTCGTCGAACAGTGCTGCGGGCACGAAGCTCACGATCCCGACGCGGTGGAACAGCGACGGCACGGCGATGCGTCTGGAAGCCCCGGTGACGGTCGGCGGGACCGTCGAACCGAGCCCGGACGCGAGCGACCGCACCCTCGCCGACTTCGAGGACGGCCTGCCCGACGGCTGGACCGCGACCGGCGACGCCTTCACCGCCACCGCCAGCGGGACGGCCAGCGGGCAGAGCGCGGTCTCCGGGTGGCTCGGCGGACGCTTCCTGAACTCGTTCACCGACGAGGACGGCGACGGCGCGACGGGGACGCTCACCTCGCCGACCTTCAACATCGACCGTTCGACCCTGGCGTTCCTGGTCGGCGGTGGCCGGCACCCCGACCACGAAGCCGTGCAGCTCCTGGTCGACGGGGACGTCGTGGCGAGCAGCACCGGGACGGACAGCGAGCAGCTGCGCTGGGAGAGTTGGGACGTCTCCGCTCACCGGGGGCAGTCCGCGCAGCTGCGGATCGTCGACGATCTGCGGGCCGGGTGGGCACACGTGCTGGTCGACCAGGTCCTGCTCACCGACACCCCGGACGGTCTCGCCGACCGCTTCACGACCACGTTCCGGGCGAAGCAGGCCGACGCGCTCCGCTGGGGTGACTGGAACGTCAGCTGGCGGATGCCGCAGGACGGCCCGGGCGGGCAGTACATGGACGTCACGAGCGTGCAGGGTTCGCCGTACGAGTGGTTCGAGTTCCACGGCATCAGCCCGCGCCTCACCCTGCAGGACGGTGCCGAGATCACCGACGGGGACGGCGAACCGCTCGACCTGCCGGTGACGACGGACCGGTTCGAGATCCGCCAGGACGGCCACGTCTTCGGCGTGCACGCCCCCGACGGGACGACCTTCACCCGTGTCGGGGACGCGCTGGAGGCATCGTCCGGCACGCCCTACCTGGTGCTCAGCGCGGTACCCGAGCAGGGCCTGTCCCTCGACGACCTGCACCGCACCGCCTTCGCGGTCCCCCGTGACACGACGATGACGTACTCGTACGACCCGGCGGCGGCGAACGTCCGCCAGCAGTGGGCGATCCGCACCGACGCGCTGCAGGGCGACGACCACGACACCGTGCAGGGCTGGCTGCAGCACCAGTACGCCGACGCCACCACGAACCTGCGCTTCACCGGCGCCACCTACGAGACCCCGCGCGGCACCATGCGGACCACCGTCGGCCACGGCGGCTGGACCCTGGACTACGCGTTCACGGGCATGACCCCGATCGGCGCCACACCCGAGGCGGTCGGCGACGACCCGTACTCCGAGGAGGTCATGCGCGAGTACCTGCACGAGTACGCCGCGAAGACGACGTACGGCGGAGACACCTACTGGGGCGGCAAGGACGTCCTGCAGCTCGCCGAGTACATGACGATCGCGCGGCAGATCGGTGCGACCGAGGACGCCCGGACGCTGCAAGCCACCCTCGAGCGCGCCCTGACCGACTGGTACACGTACACGGACGGCGAAGCGGAGCACTTCTTCGCGATGTACCCGACGTGGAAGGCCCTGATCGGGTTCGCCGACTCGTACGGATCGGCCCAGTTCAACGACAACCACTTCCACTACGGGTACTTCGCCGTCGCGACCGCCATGCTCGGCAGGGTCGACCACGACTGGGCCGCGGAGTACCAGGGCATGGCGACGCTCGTCGCGAAGCAGTACGCGAACTGGGACCGCGACGACGCCCGGTTCCCGCACATGCGCACGTTCGGCGTCTGGGAGGGCCGGTCGAACGCCGGTGGTGTGTCGTCACCCGGCGGCAACAACCAGGAGTCGTCGTCCGAGGCGATCCAGTCCGAGGCGGGGCTCTTCCTGCTCGGCTCGGTCCTCGGCGACGAGGAGATGCAGGCCGCCGGTGCCGTGCAGTACGTCACCGAGCGCGCCGCCGTCCGCGACTACTGGCAGAACGTCCGCGGCAACCCCGCCTCGGCGTCCTACGACGGCAACGGCGCGTTCCCGGACGAGTACGAGCACGGGCAGGCGGGGATCCTGTTCGACTCCGGGCAGGCCCACGCCACGTACTTCTCCGGTGACCCGGCCTGGATCTCCGGCATCCAGTGGATGCCGATCGCCCCGTGGTTCGACTACTTCGGCTGGGACCCGGGCTTCTCGAAGGCCCTGATGCGCGAGATGATGGCCGCCCGCCCGGGGTCCATCGGGCAGGCCGGCGTCACCGACGGCAACGCGGCACGCATCCAGATGCTCACGAAGAAGTGGTGGGGCGTGGGCAGCTACGGCGACGTCGAGATCACCCGCGACCGCCCGGCCGCGATCGGCGAGTTGCAGGACGCGATCCGCGCCGTCGAGGCGAACCACCCCGGCTACGTCACCCGACGCACCGCGGCGAACCCCCTGTACGACCCGGCCACCGACACCCTGCTGGTGAGCGTGGACGACAGCGGACGGGTGGTGTTCCCGGACCGGTACTGGACCCCGGACACCCTGCCGGCCGCGCTGGTGCCCGCCGAGCTCGACGGTCCCACCGCCGACCGGAACCCCCGGGACTGGCCGACGCCGTCACCGCTGATGCCGTTCCTGGTGGACGACTTCCGCGCCGACACCGCGACCATCGACCAGCTGTACGGCGTCGACCTCACCGACCACACCCCGGGCGAGGACACCGAGCACGCCGCGCGGGTGTTCAGCGGCATGGGCGACGCCCTCGGCAACGTCGTGCTCGGGTTCCTCGGACAGTACGACCCGGACACCTACGCCGACGTGCACGCCGCGCTGTGGGCCGCCGACGACCCGGCAGTGACCGGACAGTCGATGGCCGGCCTCGTGTACCACCAGGCGATGTCGAACCGGACCGTCGGCACCGAGGTCACCGACCGGCACACCTCCGACCCGCTCAGCCAGGTGTTCCGCGCACCCGACGGCACGATCAGCTACGTGCTCGACAACCCCGACACCGTCCAGCACACCTACGACGTCTACGAGGGCACCGAGGTGATCGGCCGGATCGCGGTCCCGGCGCAGACGCAGATCACGTCGCACCTGGACGCGCGGCTCACCGAGGTCGTCGTCAGTGCCGAGGGCGCCCCGAAGACGATCGTCCCCGGCGCGACCACGACCTTCACCGCCACCGGCTCCGACCAGTACGGCGCCACCGTCGCCCTGGACGACGTCACCTGGTCGACCGACACCGGCACGATCAGCGCCGACGGCGTCCACCGCGCATCGGAGCGCGCGGAGCGGGCGACCGTCACCGCCACGGTGGGCGGCGTGCAGGGGTCGTACGCCTTCCGGGTCGCACCGGCACCGGTCCTCACCGGATTCGACGTCACGCCCGGCTTCGACCGGCTCGTCGTCGGGACGCCACAGCGGTTCCGTGCCGCCGGCCACGACCAGTACGGCGACCCGGCGGACCTGCCCGCGGACGTCACCTGGTCGTACACCGGCGCCGGGAGCGCCGGGACCGACGGCACCGTGACGACCACCGCCGAAGGCTCCGGGTACGTCGTCGCGACCGGCGGCGGTGTCGAGGGCTCGGCGGTCGTCGCCTCGGTGACCTCGATCCCCGACGCCGCAGCGGGTGCCGACGTCGACGCGAGCTCCTCGGACGGCGGCAACGTCGCCGGGGAGGCCGTCGACGGGGACCGCAGCACCCGGTGGGAGAGCGCGCACGGCGTGGACGAGGTCGACTACACGATCGACCTCGGGCGACTGACCGATGTCGACACGGTGCGGGTGGACTGGGAGAACGCGGCCGCTGCCCGGTACGTGCTGCAGGTCCGGGACACCGCCGACGGTCCCTGGCGCGACGTGCGGACCGTCGACAAGACCACCGCCGACGCGGACACGGTGGCCGTCGGCGAGACCGCCCGGTTCGTGCGCCTGCACCTGACCGACCGGCTGACGGGGTACGGCTACTCCATCTGGGAGGTGCACGTGTCCGGCACCCCGGCCGCCTCGACCGTCGACGTCGAGGACGTGCTCGTCGCACCGCGCGCCGCGACCGTCCGCGCCGGTGACACGCTCCGGATGGCGGCCTACGGGTTCGACCACGACGGGTTCGGCGGCCGGCTCGCCGCGGACCGCACGGAGTGGACCGTCGACGGTGGCGGCGGTGTCGACCGGGACGGCGTCGTCACCGCAGCGGCCGAGGGCGGTGTGACCGCGACGGTCACGGCCACGATGCCGGAAGCGTCCGGGACGGCCACGGTCAGGACCCTCGACGGGGCGACCGACGGTGACGACGACGGAACCGCACCCGCCCGCTCTCGTGACGTGGCCGCCGGCAAGCCCGTCACCACTTCGTCGGACGAGCGCAGCGACCTGTCGGGCGGCAACGCGGTCGACGGCGACGCCCGGACCCGGTGGGCGAGCGGAGCGCGCGACGGCGAGTGGTTGGCTGTCGACCTCGGGCAGGTGGTGCCGATCGACCAGGTGCAGCTCGACTGGGAGGCCGCGTGGGCCGAGGCCTACCGCGTCCAGGTGCGCGACGACGACGACGCCCCCTGGCGGACCGTCGCGGAAGAAGCGCACGGGACCGGCGGCGAGGTGACCCACCGGTTGGAGGGCGACGACGTCACCGGCCGCTGGGTCCGGGTCGTCGCGGACCGTCGGCACACCGAGTTCGGTGTCTCCCTCTGGGACCTCCGCGTCACCTCGACGCAGGGCGAACCGACGCCGGACCTGGCACGACGGGCGACCGTGTCGTCGTCGGCCGACGAGGGCGACGGCGTCCCCGCACGGAACGCCGTGGACGGCGACCCGGGCTCGCGCTGGGCGAGCGGGCACACCGACGACCAGTGGCTCGCCGTCGACCTCGGCGCATCGCACCGCCTGCACGGCGCGGTGCTCCGGTGGGAGGACGCGTTCGGGCGCGCCTACCGGATCGAGGCGCGGAACGCGGGCGACGACGGGTGGACGACGCTCGCCATCGAGACGGACGGTGACGGCGCGACCGACCGGCACTCGCTGGACGGCTCGTGGCGGTACGTCCGCGTGCACGGTGTCGAACGCGCGACCCCGTACGGCTACTCGCTGTACGACCTCGAGATCCGGTAGCGCTGACGCCCTGTTTCCCGCACACTCGACCGAACAGCCGACAACCGACGGGGAGACCATGTCACAGCCGCTCGAATCGCTCATGCACGCCAACCTGTTCGAGGTGTTCGGGGAACGGGACCCAGAGCGCCGCCGGGCCGCGATCGAGCGCACGTACGCCCCGGACGTCGTGTTCATGGACCCTGACGAGGTCGTCACCGGGCGCGAGGCCCTGCACGCCAAGGCGCAGCGCCTGCTCGACGAGGCCCCCGGCTTCGTGTTCTCGCCGGCCGGCCCGGTCTACGAGAACCACGGGATGGGGTACCTCGCCTGGCACTTCGGCCCCGAGGGGCAGCCGCCCGTCGTGTCCGGCATGGACATCTGCTTCATCGAGGGCGACGTCATCGCGAAGGTCTACACGCTGCTGACCGCCTGACCACCCTCACACCTGCGGCGATCGTCGGGCGTGACCGATGCGGTCACCGCGACCGGCTGACGGACGGGAGGCCCGGTGCCAACTGGCACCGGGCCTCCCGTCCGCCTATCGGTACGGCTGTTCCGTTGCATGATCGAGACACCGGTCCGACCCGTCATGCGGCATGGTTGAGCCACCGATGGTGGACAGGACGGAGCACACGGTGGAACGAGTGGTGGGGTGGGCCACGGTCGCGGTGGTCGTCCGATGACGCGCACAGGCCCTGCGGTGAGTCCGCAGCCGTGGACACTGATCGCCGTCGTGGTGCTGGTTGGCTGGGCGGTCGTGACGGCGCTGCTGTTC
The DNA here is from genome assembly GCF_903970855.1 of Curtobacterium sp. ME12. Taxonomy (NCBI): domain Bacteria; kingdom Bacillati; phylum Actinomycetota; class Actinomycetes; order Micrococcales; family Microbacteriaceae; genus Curtobacterium; species Curtobacterium sp. ME12. Next base: position 44,983 of record NZ_CAJCKD010000020.1, on the reverse strand, counting down.
CCGGTCACCGGGATGGACGAGCACGAGGGCCCCGGCGACCAGGTCTGGCGGACCTCGTCGAGTGCGCTCGGCGTGCCGCTCTCGCCCGAGTGGGACGTCCTCGTCTGGCTCGCCGCGCTCGCGCTGGTGCCGGTCGTCGTCGTCGGTCTCACGTTCCTGCTCCGTCGCCGACGACCGCACACCGCGCCCGTCAGTCCGTCGCCGGGTGGCCCTGCCCGCTGAGGTGCGCACGGAGCACGTCGCGGACACTCGTCCACGACTGCACGCCGTAGCGGTCGTTGTCGACGTGGTGCAGCTGCGCCTGCCCGCTGAACATGCTCACGAAGTACTGCATCCCCTGCCACGCCGGGAACGTCTCGTCGGGGTCCTTCGACAGGCGCTTGCCCACGGCGCTCATCGCGGACAGGGTCCCGGTGGTGCCGGCCCACTGCAGCCGGAAGCGCTCCCCCGTCAGCTCGCTCACGGTGCGTGCGACGTCACGGGCGGTGACCTGGTCGCCCGCCATCTCGATCACCCGCGGAGCATCGTCGTCCAGGGCGGCGAGCGCCGTGACCCGGGCGACGTCGTCCTTCGTGGTGAAGTCGAGCACCTGGTCCGCCGACGACCAGAACAGCACGAGCCGACGGCCGAACAGGATCATCGGGGCCTCGCCGGTCAGCAGGTCGGTGAACATGCCGGTCAGGATCGAGGTCGCCTGCACCGGGGCCGCGTCGAGGTCGGCGGCGAACTCACGCCGCAGCTCGAAGTTGCGGTTGGTGCCCGGTGCGATCCGCCGGTAGTCGGCCGAGTAGTCGGACGGGATGAACCGCCGGACGCCCGCCGCCACGGTCGCCGCGAGGAGCGCACGCTGGGCGTCGACGATCACCGGGCGGGTCCCGCTCACAGCGGAGACCACCACGTCGGACCCGCCGACGGCGCGGGTCAGGGCGTCGTGGTCGCCGTACTCGGCGGCGACGACGTCGACACGGGCGTCGCCGCCGAAGCGCTCTTCGGCGGTCCTGCTGCCGGGCCGGGTGAGGACCCGGACCCGCACGTCGTGCTGGGTGAGCTCGCGGACGATGCGGTGCCCGAGGTCGCCGGTGGCGCCGGCGACGAGGATGGTGGTGGTCATGGGCTGGGCCTCACTGCAGTGGTGGTCGACGTGGTCGTCGCGGTGCGCCGTCGGGATCGCTCCGGGACGGCGAGGGGGTGTTGGAACGTGGGGTCTGCCTGGTCCGGTCCGGCGGTGCCGAGCCCGGCGGTGAGCGCGACGCGGGCCAGGAGCCGACGCAGCGTCGTCTGTTCGTCGTCGTCCAGGTGTCGCATGAGCACGCCCTCGGCGCCGCGCAGGGCGGACCGGGTCCGGGCGAGCAGGGCACGGCCGGCGTCGGTGGGGTGGACCTGCCGTACCCGCCGGTCCGTCGGGGCCGGGCGGCGTTCGACGAACCCACCCGACTCGAGCGCGTCGACGATGTAGGTCATCTGGGTCTTGTCGATCCCGAGCCGCTGCGCGAGTCCGAGTTGCGACGACGGTTCCTCGGTGGTGATCGCGACGAGCACCTGGTACCCGCGGGACCCGCCCGGCACGTCGTCGACCGCCTCGCTGCCCATCCGTGTGAAGCCCTGGAGCGCCAGCGGCAGCGCCCACCCGAGCTCGGATTCGATCCCCTCGGCACCCCAGTCGATCTCGGGGAGCGCTCCTGCCGACGTCGGACTGTCCATGTCAGAGATCGTAGCCGGTCAAGATCGTCTTGTGCAAAGATCATCTGCAATCAAGACGGACAGCCGTCACCAACCGAGCAGCCGAGGACCCATGCCGGACACCACAGTCATCACCCCGTTCACCCTCGACGTCCCCCAGGCGGAGCTCGACGACCTGCGCGGTCGCCTGTCGGGAACCCGCTGGCCCGACGCCGAGACGGTCGAGGACACCTCGCAGGGACCCCGACTCGAGAAGGTCCGCGCCCTCGTCGAGCACTGGACGACGGAGTACGACTGGCGTCGGACCGAGGCGCTCCTGAACGGCTGGGGTCAGCACACCACCCACATCGACGGACTCGAGGTCCACTTCCTGCACGTCCGGTCTGCCGTCCCCGGTGCCCGCGCGCTCCTGCTCACCCACGGCTGGCCCGGATCCGTCCTGGAGTTCCGCCACGCCATCGGTCCGCTCACCGACCCGGTTGCGCACGGCGGCGACGCGGCGGACGCGTTCCACGTCGTGATCCCGAGCCTGCCCGGGTTCGGGTTCTCCGGCAGACCGACGACGACCGGGTGGAACACCGCTCGGACGGCCAGGGCCTGGTCGGTGCTGATGTCCCGGCTCGGCTACACGGACTGGTTCGCCCAGGGCGGTGACCTCGGCGCCACCGTCACCGCGGAGCTCGCAGCCCTGCAGGCCGCGGGGGACATCGGGCTCGGCGGCATCCACCTCAACATGGCGCTGTTCATGCCGACCGACGACGAAGCCCGGAACGCCTCCCCTGACGAGCAGGTCATGCTGCAGGAGAGCGGTCACTACTGGCAGGAGCTGTCGGCCTACTCGCAGCAGATGTCGACCCGCCCGCAGACCATCGGGTACTCGTTGGCCGACTCCCCCGTCGGACTGGCGTCGTGGATCTACGCCATGTTCCAGGACGTCGGCGGCTCGCACGACGAACACGGCGACGCCGAGCGGATCTTCCCGCTCGACGAGATCATCGACGACGTCATGCTCTACTGGCTGCCGAACACCGCTGCGTCCTCGGCGCGGATGTACTGGGAAGCCACCCGGACCGGCTGGGCCACCCCGGGCACCGTCGAGGAACCGCTGACCCTGCCCGTCGGACTGAGCATCATGCCCGGCGAGTACGTCCGCCGGTCGCGCCGCTGGGCGGAGCGCCGCTACACCGACCTGGTGTTCTTCAACGAGGTCGCGCGCGGCGGGCACTTCGCGATGCTCGAACAGCCGGCGCTGCTCGTCGACGACGTCCGGGCGACGTTCCGGAACCTGCGCTGACGCCGGACGGGAGGCACGGCGCCAGTTGGCACCGTGCCTCCAGGCCGTCACGGCGAGCGCTCCGGACCCGCCCGTTACGCTGTCCCCGTGTCAGAGCCGCGCCGCAGTCCGGGGAACCAAGCTTCACTGCGTGAAGCCAACCGGGGTCGGGTCGTCAGCGCGGTGAAACGGCACGGCGGGCTGACGCAGGTCGAGCTCGCCGGGGTGACGGGACTGTCCCCCGCGACCGTCTCGAACATCGTCAAGGAACTCGTCGCGACCGGCGCCCTGCACGCGACGCCGAGCACCTCGAGCGGCCGTCGGGCGCTCCGCGTGACGCTGCCGCACGGCCTCGGGTTGGTCGCCGGGGTGCACGTCTCACCGCGGCACCTGCGGCTGGCACTGTCGGACCTGAACGGCGCCGTCCTGGCCGAGCGGCACATGCCCCTGGCCCGTGACCACCGTGCCGACGCCGAGCTCGACAAGACCGCGCTGCTCGTGCTGGACATGGTGGAGTCCATCGAGTCGTCGATGGACGAGGTGCTCGCCGTCGGCCTCGCCGTCGCCGCCCCGATCGACGCGCGCACCGGGATGACGGCGCGCGGTGGGATCCTGCGCGGCTGGGACGGCGTCGCGCTCGGGCAGTCGCTCGCCCGGCGGATGGACAAGCCCGTGCAGGTCGACAACTCAGCCAACCTCGCCGCACTGGCCGAGCACCGGAGCGGGGCGGCCCGTGGCCGCGACACCGTGGTGACGCTCGACGTCGGCAACGGCATCGGTGCCGGACTCGTGCTCGGCGGGCACCTGTTCCGCGGGCACCACGGCATCGCCGGCGAGTTCGGACACACGCCCGTCCTGCCGAACGGGCCCCTGTGCCGGTGCGGCAACCGCGGCTGCCTGGAGGCGATCGCCGGCGCGCCCGCCGTGCTCGAGGGTGTCCGCGACGAGGTCGGCACCCTGAAGCTGGCGGACCTGATCCTGCGTGCGATGGGCGGCGACCAGGTCTGCATGCGCGCCGTGGCCGACGCCGGGCGCGCGATCGGTTCGGCGGCGGTGGGGCTCTGCAACGTCCTCGACCCGGAGCGGGTGGTGGTCACGGGCGAGTTCGCGCGGGCCGGTGAACTCCTGCTCGGCCCGATGCGGCACGCCCTCGAGTCGTCGTTGATCGTCGACGTGGACGGCACCCCGGACGTGGTGCAGGGGCAGCTCGGCGAGAAGGCCGCGGTGACCGGCGCGCTGGCCCTGGCGATCGAGGCCGTGGACGTGACGCGCGCACGCTAGGAGGACCCGCGCCGGGCCGTGCCGACCGGGCGCTCCGTGCTGCACCGGCCGTGCCGCTCCGTGCCCTCCGGGTAACGTTTTCGTCACGGCGCGCGGTCGTTGCGTTCAACTCTTGCAGCCAAGAACGCTCACTGTCACACTCAGGGCACCGCCGATGGGGGCGGTCCACTGTTGGAGGACGTTTCAATGAAGAAATCCACCACACGAGCGATGCTGGGCGTCAGCGCCCTGCTGCTCGCGATCACCACCCTGGCGGGCTGTTCCAACGGCGCGGACGCCGGAACCGGGTCCGGCGGAGGCGGCGGGGACGCGTCGAAGGCCAAGATCGGCCTGCTCCTGCCCGACTCCGTCACCGCCCGCTACGCCAGCGCCGACCGCCCGCTCTTCACCGCCGAGGTGAAGAAGCAGTGCAGCGGCTGCTCGGTCGTCTACGCGAACGCCGACGGCGACGCGTCGAAGCAGCTGCAGCAGGCCCAGTCGATGCTCACGCAGGGCGTCAAGGTCCTGGTCCTCGACCCGTTCGACGGCGAGGCCGCAGCGTCCATCGTCCAGCAGGCGGAGGCGAAGAAGGTGCCGGTGATCTCCTACGACCGGCTCATCAACAGCCCCGACCTGAGCTACTACATCTCGTTCGACAACGAGAAGGTCGGTGAGCTGCAGGGCCAGGCTCTGGTCGACGCACTCAAGGCGAAGAAGGTCCCGGAGGGCTCGGGCATCATCATGGTGAACGGCTCCCCCACCGACAACAACGCCTCGCAGTTCAAGAAGGGCGCGCACTCGGTCATCGACGACAGCGGCTACAAGGTGCTCGCCGAGTACGACACCCCCGGATGGGACCCCGCCAAGGCGCAGGACTGGGCAGCCGGCCAGATCAGCAAGCTCGGCAAGGACAAGATCACCGGCGTCTACGCGGCGAACGACGACACGGGCGGCGGCGTGATCGCGGCCCTGAAGTCGGCCGGCGTCACCGAGCTCCCGCCCGTCACCGGGCAGGACGCCTCGCTCGCGGGCATCCAGCGGATCCTCGCCGGCGAGCAGTACATGACCGTCTACAAGGCCTTCAAGCCCGAGGCGTCGAAGGCCGCCGACCTGGCGATCCAGTTCGCCAAGGGTGAGACCCCGAAGGGCGACACCACCGTCGACACCGCCGGCGGCGCCAGCGTCCAGTCGACGCTGCTCGACCCGGTCGCCGTCACCACGGACAACGTCCAGTCGACGGTGGTCAAGGACGGCCTGTACGAGGTGTCGAAGATCTGCACCGCGCAGTACAAGGCAGCCTGCGACAGCGCCGGCATCAAGTAGGTCCGACCCCCTCTGCCCGCCCGGTCCGACTGCGGACCGGGCGGGCCTCACCGATCGAGGACGACACCCGTGAGCACGACACCCGTGAGCAACGCGTCACCAGCAGCACACCCCTCCGCCGACCCGGTGATGTCCCTCCGCGGGATCACCAAGCGGTTCGGCGCCGTCCAGGCCCTCAGCGACATCGACTTCGACGTCTACCCGGGCGAGGTGGTCGCCATCGTCGGCGACAACGGCGCCGGCAAGTCGACGTTCGTGAAGATCCTCGCCGGGGTCTACACGCCCGACGGCGGCACGATCACCTTCGGCGGCGACGAGGTCAGCGTCCCGAACCCCGCGGCGGCCCAGACCCTCGGCATCGCCACGGTGTTCCAGGACCTCGCCCTCGCCGACAACCTCGACGTGGTCTCGAACCTGTTCCTCGGTCGCGAGATCGCCCACCCGTTCCTCGACGAGGAGGAGATGGAGCGCCGATCGTGGGAGCTCCTGCAGCAGCTCGCCGCGCGGATCCCGTCGGTGCGGATCCCGATCGCGTCGCTGTCCGGTGGGCAGCGGCAGACCGTGGCGATCGCCCGCTCGCTGATCGGCGACCCGCAGGTGGTCGTGCTCGACGAGCCCACCGCCGCACTCGGCGTCGCGCAGACCGCCGAGGTCCTGAACCTCGTCGAACGCCTGCGCGAGCGCGGCCTCGGCGTCGTGCTCATCAGCCACAACCTCGCGGACGTGCAGGCCGTCGCCGACCGGGTCGCGGTCCTGCGACTCGGCCGCAACAACGGCACGTTCCGCATCGACGACGTCTCCTACGAGGAGATCATCGCGGCGATCACCGGCGCCACCGACAACGCCGTCACCCGTCGCGCCGCCGCCCGGACCGAGCAGGAGACCAGCGCATGAGCAAGACCGACGAGACCCTCACCGCAGCGACCCCGACGCCCTCGGCCGCGGACCTGCAGGACGAGCGGCTCCTGCGTGACGCCGGGCTCGGCGGCGCGGCGAAGGCGTTCGTCCGACGGGTCCGTGGCGGCGACATCGGCTCGCTGCCGGTGGTCGTCGGGCTCATCGTCATCTGGGCGGTGTTCCAGGCGCTCTCCCCCGACTTCCTGTCCCCGGGCAACCTGGTCAACCTCGCCCTGCAGTGCGCCGCGGTCGGCACCATCGCGATCGGCATCGTGCTCGTGCTGCTGCTCGGCGAGATCGACCTGTCCGTCGGCAGCGTCAGCGGGCTCTCCGCCGCGATCCTCGGCCAGGGCCTGACCACACTCGGCTGGCCGCTGTGGCTCGTGCTCACCGTCGCGCTGGCCGTCGGCGCCGCCGCCGGTCTGCTCTACGGCCTGCTGTTCACCCGCTTCGGGGTGCCGAGCTTCGTCATCACGCTCGCCGGTCTGCTCGGGTTCCTCGGGCTGCAGCTGTTGATCCTCGGCCCGAACGGCTCGATCAACCTGCCGTACGACTCACCGATCGTGCAGTTCGCCTCGGCCTCGTACCTGCCGCCGTGGCTCGCCTACCTGCTCGCTGTGCTGGCAGCCGGCGGCCTGTTCTTCACCGAGGTCCGTCGCGCTGCCCGCCGCCGCCGTGCCGGGCTGTCGACCGGGGCGATGTCCCTGACCATCGTGAAGGCCGTCGCCCTGTTCCTCGGCCTCGCGCTGATGGTCTGGTACCTGTCGCGCGACTTCGGCACCGGCACCTCGTTCGTGTTCTTCGTCGTGCTGGTCGTGCTGATGAACTTCGTGCTGAAGCGCACCCGCTGGGGGCGCTCGGTCTTCGCGGTCGGCGGCAACGTCGAAGCCGCACGGCGCTCCGGCATCCGGGTGAACCGCATCTACATCTCGGTGTTCATGCTGACCTCGCTCTTCGCCACCGTCGGCGGCATCCTCGCCGCCGCCCGCCTCAACTCGGCGAGCCTGTCCTCCGGCGCCGGCGACACCAACCTCAACGCGATCGCCGCAGCCGTCATCGGCGGGACCAGTCTCTTCGGTGGCCGTGGCAGCGCCTGGTCGGCGCTGCTCGGCATCATCGTGATCCAGTCGATCTCGAACGGGCTCACCCTGCTGAGCCTCGACTCGTCGATCCGCTACATGATCACCGGCGCGGTCCTGCTGCTGGCCGTCATCATCGACTCGCTCTCGCGGCGCAGCCGCGCCAGTCACGGCGCGGCCTGAGCGGGGCCCTGGACCCCGCCACGCCGACGGACGGGAGGCACGGTGCCAGCTGGCACCGTGCCTCCCGTCCGTCTCGGCGCGCGTCTCCGATCCGGGAGACGCCGGCGTCTCAGCGCGCGCTACTTGCTCTTCGAACCCGAGGTTCCCGGCAGGCTGAGGATGTTGTCGGTGCCCTGCGGCACCACGATCAGGGAGCCGTTGTCGCCAGCGCTCTTGAGGGCCTCGATCTCACGCTGCTTGAGCGCGGCGTCCGAGAGCGGGTGCTCGTTGAGGACCTCGTTGGCGTCGGCCTGACCCTGCGCTTCGGCGACCTGCTGCTGTGCCTGCACCTTCTTGGCGTCCAACAGTGCGCGCTCCTTCGTGACCTGGATCTGCGCCTGCTGTGCCGTGGCGTACGCCTCGGTGACGGACTTCGGCGGGGTGATCTCCTGCAGCGCGAAGTTGTCGACGTGCACGCCGGAGCCCTTCCACCGCGTCTCGAGCGCCTGGATCATCGATTTCTCCACCGTGCCGCGCTTGGTGATGAGCTCGATCGTGGTGAAGTCGTTCGGCACCTGGCGGACGACGCTGCGCACCGAGTTGCCGATGAACTGCGTCTTGAAGTTCTCCTCGGTCTTGTACGACCGGTAGATGTCGGTGACCGACTTCGCGTCGATGCTGTACTGCAGGTTCAGGCTGACGTTCGACGAGACGCCGTCCTGGTCCTGCACCGTGACGTACGGGCCGGAGCGCACGTTGCCGTTGTTGTCCGAGTCCGAGCCGTTCACCGCGTTGATGTAGGTGACGGTCTGGTTGCGGATGTTGAACGTGTGGAGCGTGGCCCACGGTGCCTTGAAGTGGAACCCGGAGTCCGTGGTCTGCCCGACGATGTTGCCGGAGATGTCCACCTGGACCTTCGACTCGCCCGTGTCCTGCGCGTAGAGCGTGCTGCCGAGCGTGAGCCCGACGAACAGGACGCCGGCTGCGGCCGCGGTCCACGCTGCGATGAGGTTCGGGCGGCGGGTCGGGACGGCGGGGCGTGCCTCGCGACCGGGTGTGGCCGGGCGTGCGGGGGTGGAGTAGGTGCGTGTTCGGAAGTAGAGCGCGACGAGCGCGATGACGAGGAAGACGATGGCGGCGACGAACATGACGATCACTCCTGGATGCTTGTCCGAGCAGTCTGCCGTACCCGGAGGGGTGCGGGTGACGCGGGTGCGCGTGGGGCGCCGTGTCGCGTGGTGCGTGTCGCCCCGGTCGCCTGGCGCCGGTTCCGTCTGGTGCGAGGTTGCACACGTGGTGCGACCCCGGATGCCTCGCACCACGTGTACAACCTCGCACCGCGCGGACGCGCTCGGGGTCGGGGCCGCGTGGGCTAGGCCGGTCCGACGATCTCCTCGATGCGCTCGAGTCCGCTGCGGCAGCGTCCGAGGTACTCGTCGTACAGGTCCGGTCGCCGGTCACGCGCCCACCGTGTGACGTCGAGCAGGTGCAGCGCAGTCATCGACGCGAGCCGCCGGTGGTCGTCGTCCGACGTGAGTCCGGCAGCGTCATGAACTCGTCGTGGTCCGCGCGGGTGACGGACCCGTCGATGAACGTCCGCGTGAACACCCGGCGGGCATCCGTCCACGGTGCCGGCCCGGTCTCCGCGGCGCCCCAGTCGATGAGCACCGGCCGCTGGCCCGGACCGCGGGAGATCAGGTTGCGAGGTGCGAGATCGCCGTGGGCCAGCCCGAACTCGAACTGCGCCTCCGACAGCGGAGCGAGACGATCACGCAACCGGTCCGGCGACGCGTAGGCACCGTCACGGAGCAGCGGATCGTCGTCGCCGAGCGCATCGAGGTTGTAGTCGAGGTGCGCCGTCCAGGCGAGCCGGAGGTCGTCGCCGAACCTCGTGAACAACGACCGAGGCGCATCGACGAGCGGGATCATGGCGACGGCTCGCGCGGCGCTACCGAGCCACCGCCACGGGCGGTCGATCGGTCGTGGGTCAGGTGCGACGTACTCCCACACCGAGAAGGGGACACCGCCCTCCGACCCGTGGGCGAGCGGTTCGGGGACCGGGATGCCGACCCGGCTCGCGCTTCGTGCGGCCCACGACTCGACGGGGTACTCGTTCTGCCGGAGCGGGTCAACCGGGAAACGCAGCACGACCGGAGCAGCACCCGCACGGTCCACCCGGTAGGTGTGGTTCACCGCCCCGCCGGGTAGCCGTTCGATCCGGTCGACCGATCCGCCGACGGAGCGCAGGACGACTCGGAACCACTCCTGCTCGACCGCCTCGTCCGACATGGGATCAGCATGGCCGCTCCGATCAACCGTCGCGCGGAACGCTGTCCGCAGCGCGGGATGCGGCAGCGACCGACACGATGCCCCAGATCGCCGCATCGACGATGAGCAGGAGCACTGCACAGCCGATCGCCGCCCACCGACCTGGACTGTCCACCACGATCTCCCCGCACCACGCTGACGCGCGCGAGGAGAACGACCAGCACCATCTGCCCGACGACGCGGTTGCCCCAACCGGTCGTCGGGAGCGCATGATGACGTGTGCGAATCCTGACGATCAGTGCGACGACGATGCGTGTCTCCGCGCAGCAAGAAACTGTGTGGCCGCAGCTGGCTGATGCGGCGCTCCGCGATGCGCGCGCAGGTCGGACGCCCGCACCGATGGTTTGGTTCAGGACCGACCTCGGAGTGTCCGGAGTGATCCCGATCTCCCCTGCCGACCCGGTCCGCTTCGACGAGGTCGACAAGGAACCGGAACGGTTCCTCGGCACGGTGATCGCGCTCGGGCCGGGAGCGCAGCCGAGCGACTGACCCGGCTCAGGAGACGGGCGCCCCTACCCGATCGAGCTCGGCCAGGACTCGGCGGCTTCGACGCACACCGATCACCGTCGCGACCGTGACGAACACCACGACGACGGCGATGAACACCAGGAACGCCCAACCCCACCCGAACGTCGTGGCCGAGGCACCTCCGAGTCCCACCAGGCTCAGCCCCGTGCCGATCAGGGTCGGGGCCGAGGCCCGGGTGGAGCGTCGCTGCCACGCGAGCATCGCCCGCACGAGCGGCACGGTCTCGGGCGCCACCGGTGCCGTCCCGCTGACCTGTCGGGTGACGGACTTGCGGTCCGCCGGGGTGAGCGCGCCGAGCGGCTGCTCCGGCGTCTCGACGAGGTACGGCAGCAGTCTGCGGTGGCGTCGAGCACGGACCCATGCGGTCACGTTCACGACCGCTCCGGCCAGGGCGAACAGGAACCAGATCACCGAGTCGGTGCGGAGCACGGAGGGAACGCTGATGAACGCCCACAGGATCGACATGCCGGCGAACCCCGCCTGCTGCGACAAGACGACCGCCGTCGGTCCGTGCTCGACCAGGTGGTCGGCGCGACGCGTCGCCTCGACGAGGTCACTCGGGCTCACCACCCCGGCACCTGAACCCGGACCGAACTGATCCGACCGGCGCGTGTCTTCGCCGTCACGGCCGGGTCGTAGCTGTCGGCGGTCGCCAGGTAGAGGGTGCGACCGTCCTCGCCACCGAGCGCACAGTCGATCGCGCAGTCCCCGGGCGCGTCGATGCGGTCCGTGACCTCGCCGCCCTCGACGACCCGCAGGAACTCCCCCGTGTCGACCGAGCAGACCCAGATCGCGCCATCACGGTCGACGGTGCTGCCGTCCGGGGTCACGCCGCCGGGCAGGGCTGCCCACTCGCGCCGCCCGGTCAGCGAACCGTCGTCCTCGATGTCGAAGGCGGTGAGGCGGCCACCCCACGTCTCGCTGACGACCAAGGTGCGGGTGCCGGGCAGGACGTTGGCACTGTTCGGGAACACCAGGCTCTCGGCGGCCAGGCGGACGGAGCCCTCGGGGTCGATCACGTAGAGCGGGCCGGGGCGCAGTTCCTCGCCCGCGTACAGGTCGTAGCCGAAGGCACCGATGTACGTCCGGCCGGTCTGCGCGTCGACCACCAGGTCGTTCACGAGCGACGACTCGATCGTCGAGAGGTCGGCGAACACCGACGTGCTGCCGTCCGGCTCGACGGCGACGACCGTGCGGGACTCCATCGAGCTGACGATCAACCGCCCGTCAGCGAGCCACCCGAGTCCCGACGACTGCCCGTCGACGGTGGCCTCGAGCCGGGGGCCGGCGGTCGAGGACGGGTCGACCGAGAACACCTCGCCGGTGTGCATGTCCGAGTACCAGAGCCGTCCGTCGTGCCAGCGGTTGCCCTCCGGGAACCGGATGCCGGAGATGACGATGTCGGTCGCGGAGTCCAGGGTGATGTGCACGGATCCAGCCTGCCAGCGGGACCGGGAAGCTGCCCGGACGGATGCCGTGACGGCGGCCTAGGGTCGTCCCATGCCGGGTCGTCACCTCATCCACCACCTGGGCGTCTTCGCCAGCGACTTCGCCGCGAGCGACGCGTTCTACACCGCCGCCCTCGCGCCCCTCGGTATCGGAGCGGGCTACCGCACCGACTCCGTGGCCGAGTTCTGGCAGCACGGGGACGACACCCCGAGCGTCTCGCTCGAGACCGCCCGGATCCCCGAGGCGACGACGCGCGGACTCCACCTGGCGTTCGAGGCCGGATCGCGGAGCGAGGTCGAAGCCTTCCACCGCGAAGCCGTGGCTGCGGGCGGGGTGTCACGGCACGAGCCGCGCTACTGGCCGGAGTACCACGCGTACACCGCGTTCGTTTCCGACCCGGACGGCAACAACGTCGAGGCCCTGATCAAGGAGAGCGGTGGCTGACCCGGTGGCTGCACCACGGTCACCGACGGACGAACGGCACGACTCTGGCACGATCGACCCATGCCCCTCGACGGAACCCCTCTGCGCCGGCTCGGCTTCCTGACGATCGGGTCGTTCGACCCCGCCCGACCGTCCGAGGGTCACGAAGACACCCTGCGCGTGATCGAGCGCGCCGAGGCCCTCGGCTTCGACAGCGCCTGGCTGCGCCACCGCCACCTGCAGTACGGCATCTCCTCCCCCGTCGCGGTGCTCGCCGCCGCCTCGCAGCGCACCTCGCGCATCGACCTCGGCACCGCCGTCACCCCGATCGGGGCGGAGAACCCGTTCCGCCTGGCGGAGGACCTCAGCACGGTCGACGTCCTGCTCGGCGGCCGCCTGAACCCGGGGTTCTCGGTCGGCACCCCGATGAACTTCGACCTGTACCGCGACGCGATCTACCCCGACACCCTGGAGCACGAGGACCTCGGCGACGACCGGCTCCTGCGCTTCCGTGACCTGGTGCGCGGCGACCCGGTGACGGCCACCGAGACCGTCGAACGTCGCGGCATCGAGGAGTTCGCGAGCACCGTCCAGCCCCACAGCGCCGGCCTGGCCGACCGGATCTGGTACGGCACCGGCAGCACGAAGTCGGCCGTGTGGGCGGGCGAGAACGGCTTCCACCTGCTCACCTCGAGCGTCACCCGCAGCGAGGACGGCACGGACTTCGCCACGAACCAGCGCGCCCAGATCGACGCCTACCTCGACGTCCACCCCGACCCAGCTGCCGCCCGCGTCTCGCAGGGCCTGGTCGTCATCCCCACCGACACCGCGACCGCCGAACAAGAGGCCCGATACCGCGCCTACGTCGACAGCCGATCGGGTCGCGTCGGCGTGCCGCAGGGCCCCGCCGGGATGCTCTTCGCCGCCGACCTGGTGGGCACGTCGGCCGAGATCGCCGACCGACTGCGCGCCGACGTCGGCTACCAGGCGGTCACCGAGGTCGCCTTCGCGCTCCCGTTCTCGTTCGAGCCCGGCGACTACGCCCAGATCATCACGGACATCGCCGAGCGGCTGGGTCCGGAACTCGGCTGGGCGCCGAGATCCGACGGGTGGGACCCGCAGCACGGATGACGAGTCGGCCGATTGCACCGGTGGTCACGGCACTCGATGTCGGGCAAGATCAACGCGAGGGTCATCAGCACCCGTCGACTCTGGGGGGTCACATGCACGACCAGCGTCCCGAAGAACCGGTCCGACAGCACTCGACCGACTTCCTCCCCGGGGTCAGCGGCAACCCGGTCGCCCCGTTCCAGCGAGACCATCGACCGGGTAGCGCGCCGATCCGGAACGACTGGATCTTCTTCGTCCCCATCGGCGGTGTGGTCGTCCTCGGGGTCGTCGCGTACGTCATCTGGGGCTCGTGATGCGGCTCCGGGTGGGGTTCGCAGAGTCAGAGCCCGGCAGCACGCCGACGATCGAACACGATGAACGGCTCATCCGGACCTTCCGGCACACCGCGAGCCGACTGTTGTTCTGGGGGTGCGTGCTGTGTGCGCTCGGCGGCGTCTCGATCGGCTGGTCAGTAGTCGGCCCGATCCGCCTGACGGGGCTGGCTCTGGCGGGCTTCTTCGTCCTCGTGGGCTCGGGCTTCCTCGTCCTGCGGGGCCGAGTGATCCGACGGGCTCGGCCTGCCGTGGCGGCCGCGCAGGGTCGCATCGACCGTTTCCGATCATGGCAACGCTCGCAGCCAGGGTGGGTCCCCCTGGACGCCCTGCGCCGGTCCGGTCGGTGACGGCATCCTCGATGCCGTCACCGGGTCGAGTGACCTCGTCAGTCCTGCTGGTCCGCCTCCACGGCGTCCCGCAACCGGTCGAGCACGTCCGGTACCGCTGAACGCACCCGGCTCCAGCTCGGGATGAACGGCTTGTCGTTCGGCCGCGCCGTGAAGGCACCGCCGGCGTCGAGGATCGCCTTGGTGAAGAGCTCCACGGCGGCTTCCTCGGCGTGCTGGTCGAACGCGAACCCGCTCATCTCGGCTTCGTGCCGGTACACCTCGACGATGTCGAGCGCGTTCCGGTAGTACGTCGCCTTGAGCACGCGGAACGAGTCGGACGTGAGCGGGACGCCCATGGTCGCGAGCTTCCGGAGCAGCGACTGCACGATGTCGTTGCCCATCCGGGCGAGGCCGCCGGTGCCGTCGGCCTCGGCGAGGGGCTGGTGCTTGTGGTCGTACGCGTCGGCGATCTCCACCTGGCACACCTGCCGGGTCGCGTAGTCGCGGTACACCTCGGACAGCATGCCGATCTCGAGTCCCCAGTCGCCGGGGATCTTCAGGCCGTTCAGCACGTGGGCACGCATCGCGAACTCGCCGGACAGCGGGTACCGGAAGCTGCTCAGGTACTCCAGGTACTCGGACTCCCCGTAGACCTGGCGGAGCGAGCGGAGCAGCGGCCCGACGAGCAGCCGCGCGGCGCGGCCGTTGATCCGACCGTCGGCGACGCGGGCGTAGTAGCCCTTCGAGAACTCGTAGTCGAACGCGGGGTTCGCGACCGGGTAGAACAACCTCGCGAGCATGCCCCGCTCGTAGGTGGTGATGTCGCAGTCGTGCAGGGCGATGCAGTCCGCCCGCTCCGACGCCAGGGCGTACCCGGTGCAGTACCAGACGTTCCGGCCCTTGCCGGGCTCCCCCGGTGCCAGTCCCGCGCGCTCCAGTTCGGCGTCGAGCTCGCGCAGCCGCGGCCCGTCGTTCCACAGGATCCGGTGCCGCTGCGGCAGCCGCGAGAAGAACTCGCGGGCGTGCTCGAACTGCGAGCGGTCGGCCCGGTCGAGCCCGATCACGATCTCGCTGAGCCAGTCGGCCTCGGCCAGCTCGTCGACGATCCGCGACAGGGCTGGACGCTCGAGCTCGGAGTACAGCGCCGGCAGGATCAGGCTCATCGGTCGTTTCTCGGCGAAGCCCCGCAGGTCCTCCTCCAGGCTCGCGGTGCTGCGGCGACCGAGGTCGTGGAACGTCGTGATGACGCCGTTCTGGTGGAAGTCGCTCATCGGTGGCTCCTGACGGACGGGGTGGTGAACCGGGTGAGGCCCTCGGCCCAGCCCTGCGGGCCGGGGGCGATCGTGCGGTGGACGCGCTCGGGGCGGTCGTCCGCGAGTGGTCCGGGCGTCGGGCCGTGCCCGCGGACCACGACGGCGAAGTCGACCGCGTCGAGCAGCGCGGTGTCGTTCGGGCCGTCACCGAGTCCGATCGTGCGCGGGATCGTCCCCGTCCGACGCTCGTGGTCGGCGATCAACGTCCGGACCGCCGCGCCCTTGTCGCGGCCCGCCAGCAACACGTGCCAGAACCGACCGCCGCGCACCAGGTCGAGGCCGACCGCGGCGAGCGCCGCGCGGAACGCGTCCGCCCGGTCGTCGTCCTCGGCGTGCCAGAGCAGGACCTCGGACGCCTCGCGCTGCTGCGCTCGTCCAGCCGCTTCGAGGTCGAGCCCCGTCCACGCGGCGACGACCGCGTCGGTCACGTCGCCGAAGGTCTCGAACTGCAACTCCAGTGACTGGCGGACGCGGTCGAGTTCCGCGTGCAGCCGCTCGAGGTCGTCGTCGACCGGTCCGACCAGCACGCCGCCCTCCGGTCCGACCACGAGCGCGCCGTTCTCCGCCACGAACGCGTGCCCGTCGAGCCCGGTGCGCGCCTGCAGTGCCGTTATCTCGGCACGCGTCTTGCTGCTGCAGAACACCACGGGGACGTCGTCCGCCCGCAGCTGTTCCAGCATCGGCAGGGCCGCGTCGAACGAGTAGTCGTGGTGGTCGAGGAACGTCCCGTCGAGGTCCGTGACGATCATCAGGTCGGGTGTTGGCATCGTGCTCCGCTGGCGGCTGGCTGGGCTGCGGGCGACGATGCCCCGGACCACCCTGCCACGCGCATGCGTCGGGCGGGTGAACAAGCCGGCGTCGGTCGCGCGCCGCGACCAGCGGACGGACTGGAGGCGCGTGCCAGCTGGCACCGCGCCTCCAGTCCGTCGTCACGCACGCTCAGAGCCAGTGCCGCCGCTTGAACACCGCCCACAGCACGACCGCCAGCAGGACCATCGCGACGATCGCCGCGGGGTACCCCCACGCCCACCGCAGCTCGGGCATGTGCTCGAAGTTCATGCCGTAGATCGACGCCACCAACGTGGGAGCGAACAGGATGGCTGCCCACGACGAGATCTTCTTCACCTCTTCGCCCTGCTCCATCGACGCCCGAGCCAGCCGCCGGCTCTCCTCCCCCTGCGCAAGGCTCGCGCTGGTCATCCGGCGCATCGCGTCGTTCTGCTCCTGCGTCACCAGGGTCGAGTGCAGCGTGAGGGCGTTCTCGAGCAGCGTCCGGAACGTGTCCACCCGCTCGGTGACGCGGATCGCGTGGTCGAGGACGTTCCGCAGCTGGTTCTGCACCTCGGTGTCCGTGCCGTACTTCTCGGCACCGCGCAGCAACGCGTTGAGCATCCCGGGCAGCGGGCCGATGGCGCGCTGGAACCCGATGACCTCGCTGAGCAGCTGGTAGATCCGCCGCGAGGACGCCGGGTCGACGTCACCGTCGAACAGGTCGTCCTCGATGTCGTCGATGTCGTCCTGCAGCCCGGCGACGACCGGGGCGTAGCTGTCGATGACCTCGACGAGGACCGCGCAGAGCACCGCCTCGGACCCGCGCCCCAGGGCGTCCGGGTCGGCTTCGAGTCGCTTCCGCACGTCGGCCAGGTTCGGCCGTTCCGCCTGCCGGACGGTGACGACGAAGTCGCGGCCGGTGAACAGGTGCACCTCACCGAACTCGACCGTCTCCTCGTCCTCGTCGTACCAGGCGGGTCGCAGCACCACGAACAGGGTGTCGCCGTAGCGCTCGAGCTTCGCCCGCTGGTGCCCCTTGTGCGCGTCCTCGACGGCGAGCGGGTGCAGCCCGAACTCGTCAGCGACCGAGGCCAGTTCGGTGGCGGTCGGTCGGAACAGCCCGATCCAGGCCATCGCGCCCCGCCCGGCGGCGTCGAGCGCTTCGTAGGTGCGCCCGAGGTCCGCGGGCGAGTCCGTCCGCGCTCCGTTGACGTAGATGCCGTTGTCGATGAGGGCCACCGGTGTCCTCCTGGTTCCGTGGTGCGTGCGGCCCGCGGGTGGGCCGGGGGGATCGTAGCCGCGGCGCACGCGGGCAATCTGCCGATCGTGCCGGAGTGCGACGCAACGAGCGCTCCCCTCACGCCACGCTGACGCCGCGGGCCCGCATCCTCACGGTTCGCTGACGGCATCGGTGCGCCCCGCACACCCGCCCTGTACAGTCGGGATCACGTCGGGGAGAAGGCGCAGGGGGGAACACCGTGGGGGAAATCCAGTACGACGACGCTGCAGCCGACCTGCTGGCGCAGGCGGCCTCCGGTGCTGCCGAGACGCTGCGCGGCCAGAGTGCCGCACGACGTACCGGCGCCGAGAGCGCGCTCGACGACTTCGACGGTGCGTACGCGAAGCGCTTCGAGGAATCGGCGCAGATCGAGGCGGACGACCGTCCGAAGCTCGCCTCCGTGCTCGACGAGCTGAGCACGCAGGTCGACGCGACGACGACCGCCGCCGCGAACGAACGGCAGCGGCAGGCCGACCTCGCCGCGTGGCAGGTCCGGCAGGACGAACGGGACCGGCAGTCCGCCGAGGACCCGATCAGCGTCCTCCGGCTGCCCGGCATGCAGAGCTTCGACCTCAAGCCGTCCGAGATCGCGATCGCTCCACCGAGCATCTCCGCTTCGTTCTCGGCGCGGACCCGGACGCGGACCGGCGGTGGGACGTCGGGCGGCACGAGCTCGGCCGATCCCGAGCACCTCCGGTCCTTCGCGAGCGGTTCCCGCGCACTCGACCGAGCCGCGGCCACGAAACAGACCACGCTGCGGAACGCATGGACCGGCTTCACGGCGAGCTGCGGGTGGGCGAAGATCGACAGTTCCACGTTCCTGCACGGATTCGAACGCATGCTCGAGGAGAACGACGCGGACGCCGCCTGGGCCGACCGCATCGCCGACGCCTTCGAACAGGCCGGAGGCCACGGGTCGGTCTCGAACGCGACCCTCGACGTCTCCGCTGCCGCGGAGCTGCCGCCGGCGTTCCAGCAGATGCTGGACCCGGACCTCTCCGCAGCCGAGGTCGCGGCACTCTGGGCCGGACTCGGCTACTCGGCGGCGGACGCGAACGACCTCAGGGCGCTGCCGTTGCCGGTGCTGAGCGTCCTCGGCAACCTGGAGGGTGTGGACTACTGGGCACGAGACACCGCCAATCGGGTCGTGCTCGATGCCCGCATCCGGGCCGCCGAGCAAGAGGTGGAAGACCTCCGGTCCACGGTCGCGTACGACAACGGGACGTCGTGGATGCTGGCATCGGAGAACCTCGAGGCGCTGCGGGCGATCGACACCGCGAGTCAGTTCGAGCGAGGCAGCAAGGCGGGTGAGCGGTTCATCGTCTCGTTGACGGACGACGTCCCGCCCCTGGCTGCGGTGTCGGTCGGCGACCTCGACACCGCCGACAACGTCACGTGGGCGGTGCCGGGGATGGGGTCCGACACGACCGGCATGGTCGGGTGGACCGACTCTGCACAGCACCTCTACGACCAGCAGGCGGACACCGGGCCGGAGGACCGCGCTGTGATCTCGTGGATGGGCTACAAGACCCCGCCGCAGCCGGTCATATCCGGCAAGCTCGACTTCGGGGTCCTCGGCAGCGACTACGCCGAGACCGGCGGTGACCAGCTCGCCGAGTCGATCCGCGGGTTGGACGCCGTCCGCCAGGACGACGGGCCCACGACGAACGTCGTCGCCCACTCCTACGGCTCGACCACGTCGGCGTACGCCCTCACCAAGACCGGTGTCCAGGTCGACTCGTTCACCACCATCGGGTCCGCCGGCCTCCCGAACTCCATCGAGGACGCCGACGACCTCAACGCCGACCACGTGTACGCCGGACAGGCGCGGGACGTCTGGGCGATCGACCCCGAGAAGGGCGACCAGTGGGCGTGGACCGGACGGCTCAGCCCCGTGCACAGCCAGGACCCGACCGATCCGGACTTCGGTGCCACCGCCTTCGGCGCGGACGGCTCGGGCGCGCTCAACCCCGTCGAGGACCACGGCACGCACACGGACGACGAACGCGGCTACCTCGACCCGAACACCGAGTCCCTCAGCAACATCGGTTTCGCCACGACCGGGCACCCCGAGCTCATGACGGAAGCCCAGCCGAAGGGGCCGACCCAGTTCCAGGAGTCGCTCCTGGAGAATCCGCAGTGGACACTGTGATCGTGAACGACCGATTCCGCGGCCTCGCCCGCACCAGCACCAGCGTCGCCCTCGTCCTGACAGCGGCGCTGACCATGACCGGCTGTAGCAACACCCCCGGAGGCAAGACCGTGGATCCGTCCGACGCCAAGAAGTCGATCGTCGATGTCGTCAAGGAGTCGGCCGACGCGGTCGGTGGCGACTGGACCGTTTACCGAGGCCCCGCTGCCGAAGTCTGCACCCGGTCGGGCGGCCAGGAGGGCGCCCGTTTCGTGTACATCCTGGAGCGGAGCGGCACGGACGGCGGCGGCGATCCGGCAGCCGACATCCGCACCGTCGAAGAACTCTGGAAGGCCAAGGGGATCACGACGGAACGGTTTGAGAGCGGCGGCCCGGACCCGCTCACCGGGGTCCGCGGCGTGGACGGCCCCGTCACCTCGATCGGCTTCAACGCCTACCCGCAGCGCTACAGCATCACCGGCGTCTCGAAGTGCTCCGACGGCGACGTGCGGGAGCTGCGCTCCGCGGAGTGACCGCGCCCGCGCACGTGTCGACGCGCCCGGTCCGCGACCACTGGCGGGCTGGATCGGACGGAGGGTCGACGCGCGAGGGAAGATGACGAGGTGAATCGCACCGATCGGCTCTACGGCCTCGTGGAGGAGTTACGCGCCGTCTCCCCGCAACCGCGGAGCGCGCGTCGTCTCGCTGAGCGGTTCGAGGTCTCGGTGCGGACCATCGAACGGGACATCTCCGCGCTGCAGCACTCGGGTGTGCCCATCTGGGCGGAGCCCGGCCGGACGGGTGGGTACGTCATCGACGCGTCCGCGACGCTCGGTCCGGCGGGCTTCACGCCGGACGAGGCCCTCGCGGTGCTGATCGGGCTCGGCTCGCTGGGGCGCAGTCCGTTCCGGCACGCGGCGCACACCGCGGCCAGGAAGACGCTCGCGGTGATGCCCGTCGGCGATGCCGCACGAGCCAGCGCGCTGGCCTCCCGGGTGCACTTCCTGGAGGACGACGAGGACACGGTCGTCCCGGCCGAGTTCGCGGCGGCCCTGCGTGCCGATCGAGTCGTGCGACTCCGGTACCGGGACGCCGACGGAGCGGAGTCCGTCCGGGACGTCGAACCGCTGGGGTCGATCGGGAAGGACGGTCAGTGGTACCTGATCGCCTGGTGCCGGATGCGCGACGGGGTGCGGGCTTTCCGGGGCGACCGGATGCTGTCGGTCGAGGTCACCGACGAGCGGCCCGCGCAGCGCGTCCTGCGATCCGAGGACCTCGCGATCCAGTACGGACGACTCCGGCCGGTCCTCGACGAGTAGCTGCGCCGTCGGTTTCCGGAAACACCGACAGGACGGTGTCGCGACGGCCGGTGAAGCTGGTCGCTCCGAGTCAGCAGCACCACCGTGAGGAATCCCATGTCGTTCGCATCCGTCCGCATCATCACCGACGACCTCGAAGGCATGGTCGCCTTCTACGAGCGGATCACCCGCCAGCCGGCCGAGCGCCCCGCACCGGTCTTCGCGCAGTTCAGCGGCCCGGGTCGGACGCTCGCGATCGCCAGCACCGCCACGGTCGCCATGCTCGGCGGCGCGCTGACGCCGGCGACGAACCGTACCGTGCTCGTCGAGTTCGAGGTCGCCGACGTCGACGGCGAGTTCGCCGAACTGCAGCTCAGCAGCGACGACGTCGTCCTCGAACCGACCACGATGCCGTGGGGCAACCGCTCCGCACTGGTCCGCGACCCGGACGGCAACGTCGTCAACCTGTTCAGCAGGCCCGCCGCCGCCAGCTAAACCGCGTTGCTCAGGCCGCGGCGGCGTTCGCCGACGAGCGGCACTCCTCCGGCGGCCGCCCCGCGACGGACTCCGCCGCGATGTCGCGGAGCCGCGCGAGGCGGTCGTGGATGGCACCGAGGGCCTCGATCTGGCGTCGGATGCGATCGCTCTCCTCGTCGAAGTGGTCGAGCATCGTCCGCGTCGCGACCCCGGTGTCGAGGAAGGGCAGGATCTCGACGATCCGACGACTCGGCATGCCCGCCGCGTAGAGCATCTGCATGAAGCGCACCCGCGCGACATCGGGCTCGCGGTACTCCCGGTGTCCGCCCGTGGTCCGCGCGGATGCCTGGACGCCGCGACTACGCAGAGCGGTCAGCACGCGCGGCTCCCTCGTGGTGGTGGGCGGGGTGCCGTCGAGCTGGTGCTCGGCCTGGAAGACCGAATCGGACACGAGCTGTCGGGCGTGCTCGTTCGTGAGCCGGTAGAAGACGCGTGTGCCTTCCTGTCGGGTGGCGACCGCGCGGGCCAGACGCAGCTTGGCGAGGCGTTGCGAGACCGCGGCTGGCGACTTACCGACCTGCTCAGCGAGGTCGTTCACGGGCAGCTCGCCGTCGGAGAGCGCCAGCACGATCCGCACCCGGGTGGCATCGGCGAGCATGCTGAACGCCTCGACCGCCAGCTCCACGTAGTCACTCTCGACGTGGCGACCACCCCTGCTATCTGCATCTATGCGCAGACTCTTGCATATCCGTTCGGTAGTCGATCGGCCACCGAACGGTGGTGGGCTCACTCACCCTCGAGCGCGTCAGAAGTACATGCGCCCCCGAGCGATGTCGGCCTCGGCCTGCCGAAGGGCGTCCGCGACTTCGGGGTCAGTCCCCTCGAACTTCGCCGCTCGAGAGCCAAAGTTCGTGTAGCGGTGCATGACGAACCACAGCACGAGGAGCACCGCCAAGACCAAACCGGTTCCGATCCACCACCACATGCGGGCAGCGTAAGAGCGACCAACCGCGCGCGCAAGCAATGCAATGCGCCGTTGAAGGAGTGGCTGTGGCGTTCGCGGATCCCAATCAGCTGTTGTCCTCCTGGCTCGACCTGCCCGCAAGAGGTTCCTGCAGCAGAGCTCGAGCACCACGCCGCGTTCATCCGCCGAATGGTCGGTGCCGCGTCGGACGCTGCGGACCGGCTCCGCGGCGAGAAGCCGTCGCACCAGCGGGGCGACGGCGGGCCTGGAGGCACGGTGCCAGCTGGCACCGTGCCTCCAGTCCGTCAGCGTCTCGAGTCCAGGGCCACAGACGACGCGACCACGCCGCCCACCATCGCGGCGGGAGCCGCGAAACGAGCTTCCGCACAGCTGCCCCTTCCTCGGGAGCCCTCCGGGTCGTATGGTTTACAGCGTTGTAAACGGGCCGCCGCAGGGACGGCCCGCAGGTCACGGCCGTTGCACGGCCCGATGGACGACGACGTCCACGAGGAGCACCCACTTGCGCCCCATCTCCTTCCGATCCCGAGGGCTGCGCCGTGCGCTGTCGTCGGGCATCGTCGCTGCGACCGCCCTCGGCATGCTCGGGATCGCCGCGATCCCGGCCACTGCGGATCCCGCAGCCGACCGCACCGTCGTCTCGGGCCAGGCCCGGTTCGAGGTGCTCTCCCCCACCCTGATCCGCACCGAGTACGCCGGTGACTCGCAGTTCACCGACGGCAGCACCTTCAACGTCATCGGCCGCGACGACTTCGCACCGACGACGTTCACGAAGACCGAGCGGGACGGCTGGCTGACCCTCGACACGGGCGCGATGACCGTCCGGTACAAGGAGGGCTCGGGGGCCTTCACGCAGGACACCCTGCAGACCACCGTGACCACGGCGTCCGGCCAACGGGTCACCGGCACGCCGTGGGTGTCGACGCCCACCCCCTCGTGCACGATCGGGTCGCTCTGCGAGGCCGAGATGCTCGGCCTCACCGGCCTGTCGCTCGCCACCGACCACACGGGCTTCACCGGAGCCGGGTTCGCCGCGGGCTTCGAGTCCGTCGGCAACGCGATGACCTTCACGACCACGGCGGACCAGGCCGGCTCGTACGACCTCGCCCTGCGTTACGCGAACTCGCAGGGTGGCGACGGCCAGGTCGCCACCCGCACCCTCAGCGTGACCGTCGACGGCGGTGCCGCGAAGACGATCCGGCTCGCTCCCGGCGCGAACTGGGACGACTGGAAGACCACCGCCGCCACGACGCTCGACCTGACGGCGGGCGAACACCGCGTGCGCATCGAACGCACCGCGGACGACTCGGGCCGGGTGAACGTCGACAGCCTGGCCCTGGTCCGCACGGGCGCCTCCTACCCGGCACCGTCGACCACGGTCACCGGCGAGGACTGCGCGTTCGGCACCGTGTGCCAGGCCGAGGACTCGGCACGCACCGCTCCGGCGACGACCGCCACGAACCACAACGGCTTCGCCGGGGACGGCTTCGTCGCCGGGTTCGAGCGTGCCGGGGCGCAGCTGACGACCCACGTCACCGGGGTGCCGGCCGCGGGCGACTACGCCCTGCAGGTCCGCTACGCCAACGGCTCCGCCGGGACGCCGACGCTCACAGCGGCCCCGACCGGCCAGCAGGCCACCACCACCCAGCTCCCCCGCACGAGCGGCTGGGACTACTGGAACACGGTCACGGTGCCGGTACACCTGGCCGCCGGCACGAACGACGTCGTGATCGGGTGCCCGACCGTGGCGGACAACTGCAACGTGAACTTCGACACCGTCGCCGTGGTCGACACCGCGTCGCCGGTCCTCGCCGCACACGCCCCGCTCGGCGGGTACCGCCGCGACCTCGACACCGCGAACGGGTCCGTCAAGACGAACCCGGGCCTGCTCTACCAGGACGGTTGGTCGCTCCTCGACGACAGCGCCTCGGCGCTGTACGACCCAGCGACCGACACCGTCACCCCCGCTGGCGACCACGGCGGCGAGCGCTACCAGGACGGCTACGTCTTCGGGTACGGCAGCGACTACCGCCATGCCCTGCAGGAGCTCGCCGTCCTGACCGGTCCGACGAAGCTGCTCCCCCGCTGGGCGTACGGCGTCTGGTACTCCGAGTACTACGACCGCTCGCAGGCCGACTACCTGGCGATCGCGAAGCAGTTCGCCGACGAGGACGTACCCGTCGACGTCATGGCGATCGACACCGACTACAAGATCGGCAGCCCTACCAACCAGGGCGACAGCAAGTGGAACGGCTGGTCCGTCGACCCATCCCGCATCCCGGACATGACCGGCCTGCTCGCCGACTGGCACGCCCAGGGCATCCACAACACCCTCAACATCCACCCGTCGATCTCGAGCCAGGACCCGAAGTTCGCCGAGGCGCAGGCCACCGCGAAGGGCAGGCTCACCAAGGGCGACGGCGACCGGTACCTGTTCGACTGGTCCGACCGCGACCAGCTCAAGGCCTACTTCGACCTGCACACGTCCTTGCAGCCGAAGGGCGTCGACATGTGGTGGCTCGACTGGTGCTGCAGCGAGAACTCGAAGTACTCGGCGAACGGCGTCACCCCCGACGCGTTCATCAACCAGCAGTACGCGAAGTACACGAACGAAGCGCTCGGCGGCCGGGGGCTGGCGTTCTCGCGGGCGTACGGCTCACTGACCGCGGGTGGCTACGGCAACCCGCAGGCTGTCCCGACCGGCCCGTGGGCGGACAAGCGCACGACCGTGCACTTCACCGGCGACACCACGTCGTCGTGGGACATGCTGCTCGCCGAGGTCGGCTACACCCCCGGTGAGTCCGCCGCGACCGGCCTGGCCTCGGTCAGCCACGACATCGGTGGGCACAACGGTGCGCAGTACGGCATCGAGGGCGCCGAGGAGGGCACGACCCAGCTGCCCGAGGACCTCTACGCCCGGTGGGTGCAGCTCGGCACCTTCCAGCCCATCGACCGCCTGCACAGCAACCACAGCGACCGACTCCCGTGGCAGTACCCCGCCGCGGCCGAGGCTTCGGCGAAGCGGTTCCTGAACCTCCGCGAGGCCCTGGTCCCCCTGACCTACACCCTCGCCGCCCAGGCGACCGAGACGGGCGTCCCGATCCTGCAGCCGCTCTACCTGCAGTACCCCGAGGCGCAGGAGTCCTACGCCCAGGCCGGCTCGGAGTACCTGTACGGCCCGGACGTCCTCGTCGCCCCGGTCACCGCCGCGAACGACGATTCCGGCAAGGCGACCCGCTCCGTTTGGTTCCCGGCCGGCAGCTCGTGGACGGACTGGTTCACCGGCAAGACGTACGCCGGAGGCACCACTGCCGACGTGACGACCGACCTGAACAGCATGCCGGTGTTCGTGAAGAGCGGCGGGATCGTCCCCACCCGCTCCGAGCAGGTCGAGAACGACGCCGCACCGCTCGATGCCGTCACCCTGACGGTGGCGACGGGCGCGGACGGCTCGTTCGACCTGCACGAAGACGCCGGCGAGGACAGCGCCGCTGACGGCGCCGCGAAGTCGAGCGCGATGACCACGGCCGCCGCGTCCGCGAAGGCCACGGCGGGCAGCGCCTCCACCGCCGTCCGCTACACGCAGCAGGCGACCGGCGGCTCGCTCGCCATCGCCCCCGCCGACGGCTCCTTCGCCAGCCAGGTGCAGGACCGCTCGTGGACGGCGACGTTCACGAACGCGGACCGCCCCCGCACCGTCACCATCGACGGCCGGGTGATCGCGGACACCGCCTGGACGTACGACGCCGACACCCGCACCATCAGCGTGCCGGTCGGCGAACGGTCCGTAACGAAGCGAACGGTCGTCGCCTTCAGCAGCAAGGCGGCGGCGACCCCGGTCCTGCGGGTCGAGTCGCCTCGGGTGGACGCGGGCGACACGCAGACCGTGACCGGCACCGGGTTCCCGGCGGACACCGACGTGGCGCTGGCGACCGCGCCACGCATCGGTGGTGCCACCGCGCACACCGACGCCAGTGGCGCGTTCTCGGCCGACCTGCGGGTGCCGAGCACGGCGTCTGGTCGAGTGACGGTCACCGCGTCGGTCGACGGTGCAGCCCTGGCTCGGGCCGCCTTCACCGTCGTGGCTGCGGCTGCCCCGGTGCCCACCGCGTCGCCGAGTGCGGGCACGCCGGGCAGCGGCGCTCCGACGCCGGGTGACAGCGGATCCGGTACACCTGGCGCGGCAGCGCCGGGCAACGGTGGCGCGGATGCGGGCAGCGATCCGGGCGGTGCACTGGCCTGGACGGGCTCGAACCTGCTCCCCCTCGGGCTGTTGGCGGCGGCACTGCTCGCGGCCGGTGGACTCGTGTGGACGCTGCGGAGCCGGCGACGGCGGGCGCGTGGCTGAGCCCGCCTGAGCGGGCGCCCGTCACGGGCAGATCACGGACGGACGGGAGGTGAGCCCCACCCGCCGGTACCGTCGCACCGCGCCAGCGGGGTGACGGCCGTGCCGGGAGGGACGGTGCCAGCTGGCACCGGGCCTCCCGTCCGTCCGTGGTTGCGCTCCGGATCCCCCATCACGCGTGCGCCGTACGGTCGCGGCGAGCGCGAGGTCAGGTCGGTGCGTGCTGCGGGCGCACGTGAGAGAACAGCGAAAGCAGTCGTCCACGTCACCATCGCCCTCAAGCTGTGGGGGACGTCGGCCAGTGGACCCACGCGTCTGCTCCAGATCGACTCAAGGACGTTTTGTGTGCCGCAGCGTGGCGGATGGCAGCTCGCCGAAGCGTTCCGCGTACGAGCCGGCGAACCGGCTGACGTGCAGGAAGCCCCAGCGGGCGGCGACCTCGGACACAGTGACGCTGCCCGAGGGGGCGATGATGAGGTCCTCACGGGCTCGCTCCAACCGGAGCCGGCGCAGGTACGCCATCGGCGTGGTGTCGAGGGCCCGTCGGAAGGCCTCCTGGAGGCTGCGGACGCTCGTCGAGACGGCGGACGCGAGCTCTCCGACCGTCCACGACCGCGCCGGGTCCTGGCGAAGGAGCTCGACAGCGCGTGAGACCGATCGGGCCCCGGATCCTCCCCGGGGCATGTCGAGCGCGTTCGAGTAGTTGTGCGGCTGCCCGAGCAGCAGGCTGTGCAGGAACACCTGCTCGAGGCTGCGCACCGCGAGTGGATGCGCGAGGAGGCCAGGCGTCCGCCGGGACCCCTCGTCGACGAGCCGGACGGCCTGCGACACGGCCCGGCCACCGTCGGTCGTGAGGTCGAACTGGGGCTCGAACTCGAGCGGCGTCGAGGCCGGTGCGTCCAGCAAGAGCTCCAGCTCGGTCTCCAGATCGCTGCGCGTGATCATGATGGCGACCTGCGCGAACCAGTCGCTGCAGTCGAGCTCGACCGATCGACCCGGCATGAAGACCCCGGCGGTCTGCTCGGTCCCGCGGAACCGCGGTCCCCGGGCGGCGCGCATTGTCGTCTGGGACTGAACGGGGATGTCGAGGTGGTAGTTGACGGGCTCCGCGGTGTGTATCCGGACGGCCTCGCGGAAGCGCATGTAGCCGAAGGTGATCCGACCGGCCGTGAGGGCGTTCAAGTGCATGCGCAGACCCGCGGCGGGTTCGGACGGGGAGATCTCCACCGGGAGGAACACCTCACTGAGCACGGCGGCAGCCTCGTCCGCGGTCGCGCTGGCGGCGACTCGGTGCGAGGCGAACACCTCCGTAGCGGCCCTGGTCATGGCGCGACTCTACCGGCGGCGTCCACGCGCACCGGGCACGATCCCGCGTTGAACGACGGTGAGTCCGCGCGCAACGGATGGTGCGTGTTCGTCGGGCCTGTCTACGGTGATGTCCAACCGTCGCACAGCCTCCACCTCTCCGATGTGCGACCGGAAACCGCAGAAGTCCAGGATCAGCTGGCTCAGACAGGGAGGCGAACACGACCATGCTGGAAGCCCCGCACGCACCCGACCGTTCGCTGCCGCCGCGCGTCGTGACCACGTCAGCGAGCGGCCAGGACCCGGACCGGATCCTCGTGTTCGGAGACGCGGTCTTCGCGCCGGGAGAGCCGCTGCACCGAGCGGCACGGAGGCTGGCGGACGGCCTGGCTGCACGGTCCGGTCGCGGTGTCGACGTCACCGCGGTGCCGTGGTCGAGCTGGTCCGGCCAGACGCTGCTCTCGGCCGGGAGCGGGATCCACGTCGCCAACTACGACGTGGTGGTGGTCTGCCTGTCCGGCAGCGTCGTCCACAGCCGCACGACGAACACGGCGCTCGCCGGAGCCGCCGAAGCAGCGCTCGTCCTGGTCGACCAGCTCCGACCAGAGCTGGCGCCGACCGCGGAGATCGTGCTCGCGCTGGCAGGCAAGGAGGACCAGAGCGCCCTCGTGCACGCACTGCAGCAGGCGCGACGAGACCTGGTCGTGCTCGGCGTGGACACCGACGTGGTCACGTACACCCCACCGCTGTTCCTCGAGGTCACGCATCTGCTGCTCGAACAGCAACGGGCCCGCGCCGGGAGCCCACAGTGGATCCGCTCGACGCCGCAGCCGATCCAGCACCGGTACGACGCCATCCGCCGCCTGGACATCGTCGACGCCCCTGCCGACGCAGCCCTCGACCGGATAGTGCAGCACATGACGGAGCTCTTCCAGACGAGAGGGGCCGCTATCACCTTCCTGCCGGTCGGACGGCAGTGGTCCGCCGCGAGTCTGTGGGTCCCCCGTGGGACCCGAGCGCTGCAGGACTCCTTCTGTCGCTCGACCGTGCTGACGTCAGGGCCGACGGTCATCGAGGACGCCTGGGACAGGAACCGCCCACAGGTCGCGCGGCGGGGACGGATCCGCTTCTACGCGGGCCATCCGCTGGAGGACCTGGACGGGACGAGGGTCGGGGCGGTCTGCGTGTTCGACCCTTCCCCACGCGGGGAGGACGCCGTGGAGCTCGACCTCCTGCGCGACTTCGCGGTCCTGGCACGCAACGCCCTGTACCGGCGCTGAGACCTCCACCAGGTTCGGGTCTGGTGGAGCATGCCGCGCCGAACGGCGCGGGGTGCAAGCTCAGACGGGAGGGACGGGATCGGGTACCCCCGCCCCTCCCGTCTGAGCAATCGACTGACGACCAGAAGTCGGCCTCGGCAGGATCGTCTCGACGTCGACGTCGACGTCGGAGCCGCCCTTCTCGGGTCAGCACCCAAGATCGAGCCTGCTTCGAGCCTGCTTCGAGTCAGCGGGCCGTCGTCATCGCAGCGACGACGTGCGCCTGCGCGAGGGGATCGGTCTCCCCATCGACTGGGACCGATCACGAGCAAGGCGGTTCGAGGTCGGTCAAGGCTGGAAGACCGCCCGCACACACCCGTCGGTCTTCTCCTTGAACATGGCGTACCCCGTCGGTCCGTCGTCGAGCGGCATCGCGTGCGTCGCGAGGTGCTCGGTGACGATCTCGCCGCGGGCCATCCGCTCCAGGAGCATCGGGATGTACCGCTGTCCGTGCTGCTGCGCGGACCGGATCGTGAGGCCCTTGTTCATCACCGCCCCCAGGGGGAACTTGTCGACGAAGCCCCCGAACACTCCGAGGACGAAGAGGCTCCCGCCCTTGCGCGCGGCGAAGATCGCCTCACGGACGGCGGTGGGTCTGTCGGTCTGTAGTCGCAGCTGCTGCTTCAGCTGGTCGTACGCGAAGTCGGGTCCGTCGTGGTGTGCCTCCATCCCGACCGCCTCGATGCACACGTCGGGGCCACGGCCGCCCGTGAGTTCGCGGAGCTCCGCCGTCACCTCGCTGGTCTCGTAGTTCATGGTCTCCGCGCCGATGACCTGCTCGACCTGCGTCAGCCGCTCTTGGAAGCGGTCGATCACGATCACCCGTTCGGCGCCGAGCAGCAGCGAGGCACGCGCCGCCATCTGGCCGACCCCACCCGCGCCCCACACAGCGACGACGTCGCCCGGCCGGACACCGCCGAGGTCCGCGCCCATCCATCCGGTCGGGGCGGCATCGGAGGCGAAGAGCGCCCGCTCGTCGCTGACCCCCTCGGGAACGGCAAAGGCGCCCTGGTCGGCGTACGGCACACGGATGTACTCGGCGTGGCTACCGGCCCAGCCGCCCAACGCGTGGGAGTAGCCGTAGCAGCCGCCGGGTGCCTGACCCCAGAGCATCTCGGGGATGCCGGCGTTCGGGTTGCCGTTGTCGCAGAGCGAGTAGAGCTCGTTCCGGCAGTACCAGCACTTCCCGCAGCTGATGAACGAGCAGACGACGACGCGATCTCCGACCTTGTGCTTGGTGACGGCTGATCCGACTTCGACGACCTCGCCGATGAACTCGTGACCGAGCACGTCGCCTGCTCGCATGGTCGGGACGTACCCGCCGAGGAGGTGGAGGTCGGACCCGCAGGTCGTGCTCAACGTCACCTTGATGATGGCGTCCTGAGCGTTGAGGATCTCCGGATCGTCGACGTTCTCCACAGAGAGTTCGTTGACTCCGGTCCAGCACAGCGCCTTCACAGCACACCCTCGCCCTTCGCATCGTCTTCTGCCGTGTCGACCGCAGCGCCCAGCAGGGTGCGCGGGCGTTTTCCGTGCGGTCTCGGTGTCGCACGGAGGATCTCGCCGGTCTCGAAGACCTGCTTCGCATCGCGCAGCGCTGCACGCAACGCAGCGTTCGGGTCGCCGTCGACGTCGACGTCGACCCCCTTGCGGACTCGGGCGTGGACCTCGAAGCCCTCGACTCCGGGAGCCGGGTCGATCCGGATCTCGAGCGATCCCGCCAGACGCTGCAACGGTTCGGGGTATCCATCGCGCGCGAAGTCAGAGGCGTCGCCGAGGACGGTGACAGCTTTCCACCCTTCGGGGTGTGCGCCGTCGCCGTCCGACTCGCGCTCCTTCTTGACGAGGGAGCGTGCGACGAGGCCCGCCGCGACACCTGCGACGCCGAGTCCGACTGCGGCAGCCGCTCTCCCAGCCATGATCAGCCCGCCTTCCCCGGCTTGAGGACGACCTTGGTCCACCCGTCGTCGCGGCTGTCGAAGTGCTCGTACGCCTCGGGTGCCTGGTCGAGTGGCAGCTCGTGGCTGACGATGAACGACGGCGTTGCCTTGCCCGCGGCGATGAGGTCCCGGAGCCGGCGGTTGTACTTCTTGACCGGTGCCTGTCCGGTGCCCATGGTCTGGCCCTTGAACCAGTGCAGTCCCATGTCGAAGGCGATCTGCCCCTGCTTCGCGAGTTCGCCGGGGCCGCCGGGGTCCTGCGGCACGAAGACACCGACGGTGCCGATCCGGCCGGTGAACCGCACGGACTGGACGAGGCGGTTGAGCGTGAGGTTCGGCTGCTCGTCCCCGCTGGGGTCGTGCGCCTGGTAGCCGACGCATTCGCAGCCGTTGTCGGCGCCGAGACCCATGGTCTGCTCCAGGACGGCCTGCACCGGATCCACCTTCGAGTCGTCGATCGCGATCGCACCGATGGATTCCGCCAGCCGGAGTCGGTCCGGATGCCGATCGACGACCATGACTTTGCTCGCTCCGCGGATGGTGGCCGACAGGGCGGCCATCAGGCCGACCGGGCCGGCGCCGTAGATGACGGTCTGGTCTCCCGGTTGCACTCCTGCCATCTCGGTGGCGTGGTAGCCGGTCGGGAAGATGTCGGCGAGCATCACGTAGTCGGCTGACTTCTCCTCGGCGTCCTCTCCCAGTCGGAGGCAGTTGAAGTCGCCCCATGGCACCCGCAGCAGCTCGGCCTGGCCGCCCGCCCATGGCCCCATGTCGGCGAACCCGTAGGCAGCACCGGCCCACTCCGGGACGGGTTGCGCGGTGAGGCAGTAGTTGGTCAGCCCCCGCTCGCAGTTCTTGCAGTGCCCGCACGCCACGTTGAACGGCAGGACGACGTGGTCCCCGATCTTGACCTTGTCGACGCCGTCGCCGACCTCGACCACCTCGCCCATGTTCTCGTGCCCGAACCAGCGCCCGGTCTCGAAGCTGGTGCGCCCCTCGTACATGTGGAGGTCGGATCCGCAGATGTTGGTCGTGGTGACGCGCACCAGCACGTCGGTGGGGTGCTCGATGCGCGCATCCGGGACGTCCTGCACCGTGACCTTGTGCGGCCCCTCGTAGACAACGGCTTTCATGTTCGTCTCCTCCCGTGCGGAACGTGCCCTGGTATGCGCCGCGAGCCGGTCGGCCACGCGACACCTCCATGCCACGCCCCCCGGAGCGGGGGCACCATCGGCAGACACGCCCATACGGGTTAACGCGGTCTGGACCCGTGTGCCGCGTCACCGTGCTACACCGGCGACAGACGGTTTTTGGACAACTCCTTCGATGCCCGCTGCCGATGATCGTGAGGTGATCGAACCGTGACACGCACTGCTGCACTGCGGTTCACCGAGATCGCAGCGCGCCCGGGTCCCGTTCGCGATCGGGCCCAGGCTCTGCTGGACGAGCTGCACCACCACATCCCCTTCGACGGTGCATGGATGGCGCTGACAGAGCGGGGAGGCACGGGGTACAGCGCGATCGCGAGCACGGACCTCGACGAGTCCAGCGTCCGCTATCTGAGCGGTCCCGAGATGGCGCGCGACATCGAAAGGACCGGTGCCGATCGCGCGCGGCCTCCCACCAGCCTGTCCGATCTGCCCTACTCGTCCGCAGACCTGCAGACCTGGGCGGAGTGCCTCCTCCCCGCGGGGTTCCACGAAGCATTGTCCGTCGCGCTGTTCGAGGACGGAGGTCGGCACGTGGGTTTCATGACAGTGCTGTTCCGGAGCGCGGCTCCGCCGTCGCAGACGCTTCGCCGACGACTCGCTCGACTCATGCCGAATCTCGCATCGGCTATCGACCCGGTCCGATCGCTGGCAGCATCGGCAGCCTTCGTCAGCGGAGCCGGGTCCGGTGTGGTGCTGCTTCCCGGGTACGGGGTCGCCCGCATTCCGGGCCTGTCCGATGACGCGCTCCTCGCCACCGATTCCGCACTCATCACCGCGGCCAGGGACGCCATCGACGAGGGGCACAGCTACGCCACGTTCCTGTGGCCGCGTGGGAGCCGGCAGTCGCCGGACGGTTACATGCGGGCGACGGTGCTGGCCTGCGAGCGAGATCTCATCGCGGTGGCCTGCGGGGTCGTCATGCTCTCACCCGCGGGGCACCTGAGAGGCCTGACGCCGCGGGAACTCGAGGTGCTGGGGCACGTCATCGAGGGATGCTCCAATCTGGAGATCGCCCGGGCGCTGGCGATCGCACCCCGCACGGTCGCTGCGCACCTGGAGCACATCCTGGCCAAGCTGGACGCCACGTCGCGCACGCTCGCCGCCGTGCGCGCCGAGCGCGCCGGTCTCTACCTCCCCCTCTCGCAAGCCCGGCCCAGGTGAGGGCCGCGCGTTGGCATCGAAGCGCATACGCGACAGAACGAAGGACCACCATTCCGGAAGGAAGAGTCATGTCCCACCTTTCCATGAAGGCAGGCGTTGCCGTGATCATCGGCGGAGCGGTCGCGGCGATCGCCGCGCTCCTCGGCGTCCCCGATCTCTCACCGCTGTTGGGCTGGGCCATCGCATCAGGAGTGTTCCTCTTCTGGGCGTGGTCCGAGGCCTGGCCGGCCGATCCCGAACGGACCAGATCCCTCGCCCGCCACGAGGAGCGATCGCGGAAGCTGGTCGACGTGCTCGTCATCGCCGCCACGTTCCTCAGCCTCGTCCTCGTGATCTTCGCGCTCATCCGCAGCCAGCAGAAGGACCCCGTCGGGTCCGCGGCCGCGATCCTGGCGGTCGTCGGCGTCGTGGCGGCATGGGCGGTCATGAACACCGTGTACGCCTTCAAGTACGCGCGCATGTACTACATCGACGACCGCCACCGTTTCGACTTCGACCAGGACGAGGACCCGTCCTACAGTGACTTCGCCTACACGGCCTTCTCGATCGGGATGGCCTACAACGCGGGCAACATCACCCAGTCATCCACTCCGTCCCGCAGGGTCGCCCTGGGCCACGCGCTGCTGTCCTACTTCTTCGGAACCTTCGTCGTCGCAGTCGCCATCAACTTGATCACCGGCCTCGCCCAGGGAGGGTGAGAACGAAGACGATCGTGCCCACCAGTGGAACGGACAAGCGGGTCTACTCGACCCGAGATCGAGCTCGCATGCTCATCTTCGACGCCATCCAACGGGCTTGACGAGAAGTGACGGAGTGGCGGCGTCCGATAGGTGATGGGCTACCGGTCGATGCGTGCGAACCGATCGCGGACCAACGCGGCGGTGACTTCGGGTTGCTCGAGGTGCAGGTTGTGTCCGGCGGCGTCCAGGACGACGAAGGTTCCTCTTGGGTAGTGGTCCCGGAGTGCGACCCCGTCGTCGGAGCCGCGAAGACCGGGCAGCACATCTCGCTCGAACGCTGCGAACGCGGCCGTGTCCTGGATGACGCTGACCTCCTCGAACGCTTCTCGCGCGTCACCGGCCGCTTCGAGGACGGACGGGTCGGCGTGCAGCACCGTTCGCTCGACGACGGCACGGTCTGCGTGTGCCGAATGCACGACACCCGCGAGGGCTGACGATGTGGACGCTCGCGAGCAACCGTGCTCCGGAGGGCCGAAACCGTCCTCGTGCGACCCCGGACCCAACTCCCGGTGCGCCTCGTCGATGACGACGAGCCGAACCGGACAGCCGGTTAGAGGTCCGCCACCGGCGTCCGTTAGCCGGGCCCGTCCCGGAACGCTGTGTCCGACTCCACCGGGCCGCAACGGTCAGATGACTCGTGTCGCACACAGGTGGTCCGCTGAACGTCGCAGTGAGGCAGCCCTGTACGCACGACCCAACGACAGCCACGGGAACGAAGAAGCCCACCGATATCCTCGGTGGGCATCCGTCGTGGTGTCCGACACGCTTCGGTCGGGCTGACAGGATTTGAACCTGCGACCCCTTGACCCCCAGTCAAGTGCGCTACCAAGCTGCGCCACAGCCCGCGAGTTCCGGAGAACTCAGGATCCCGGAGGATCCTCGCCCGCGTCCGACCGGAGCGCGAGCGACCGGTCCAGCATAGCGGACGTCAGACCCCCTCCGTGCCACGGCGAGTCGCACCGAACGAGCACCGAACGAGCGGAGAAGGCGAACGCGCATGCGCGCTCAGCCCGGCCGCACCACCTCGCGCCGCGCCCCCAACCACGGCAACCCGAGCCCGACGAGCAACCCGCCGGACCCGTCCGCCGCCAGGTCCCCGATCGTGTCGTCGTACCCGACGAAGATCTTCGAGTCGACGAAGTTGTGCCCGAGCCACTCCCCCATCTCCCAGACCGCCCCGACCGCGAGTCCCGCACACAGCGCGAGCACCGCGACGACCACCCGGCGCTCGGCGTGCGGCGCCGGCACAGCACGCAGGTCGGCACCGATGACGTAGAGCACCGCCGCGAGCAGCCCCGTCAGCACGACGTGCATGAACTTGTCCCACAAGAAGACCGTCGTGTACCACTCGAGCACGCTCGACCACCCGGCGACGAGCACCAGCACGCACACCGCCACGTCGAACGCCGGCCGCAGCCCGAGCATCCGCGGCACGACGACCCCGAGCAGCGCCAGCGCCATCACCGGGAACGCCGTTCCGCCCCACCCGACGCTTGCCACGACGACGCTCACGAGCGTCACGGCCCGCACCACGTCGGCCACCAGGAACCGTGGCCGCAGGAACGTCGGCCCGAGCGTGGCGATCACGACGCCCACCGCACGACCGCGTGCACGGCGGCGTGGTCGGACGGCCACACGCCGCCCGGCCGCCGCACGTCGACCGCGACGCGGTCCACCTCTGCCTCGGACGTCACGAGCACCCCGTCGATCCGCCGGCCATCGACGCGCGGACTCCCGTAGTGCGGGTACGTCCCGTAGGGCTCACCCACCTGCCTGGAGGCCCGCCCCCAGCTGTCCTCGACCCCCGCCTCCGCCAGGGCTCGCCATGGCGCGGATCCGGCGGGGCTGTTCCAGTCGGCCATGACCACGGCGGGCAGGCCGCGTTGTCGGACGATGCGGCCGAGCAGTTCGGCGGACCGGAGTCGGGCCCACGGCGAGGCGACGTCGAGGTGCGTGGCGACGGCCAGGAATCTGATGCCGGTCGCGCGGTCGTCGGCGACGGCTCCGACGGCGTGCCGGGGGAAGGACGTCGCCCACGACCGCGAGCCGGGGCGGTGGGGTGTGCGGGAGAGCGCCCAGGTGCGGCGCTCGACGACGTCGAGGCGGGAGCGGTCGAGGAACAGCCCGACCTGTTCGCCACCGCCGCGCGCTCCTCGCCCGGCCAGGACGGGCTCCCAACCCGACCCGAGGCCGGACCTCAGGTCGTCGGCCTGCGTGGGGAGGGCCTCCTGGACGGCGAGGACGGTGGGCGCTTCGGACGTGACGAGCGCGAGCACGGCGTCTCGGCGACGCTCCCAGGCGTCCAGGTGCGTGGGCGGTCGCGGTACGCGGCGACGCACGTTGAGCGTCATGCAGTGCACCTCGGGCGACCGGACCGGTCCGATGAGCGGGCGGTCGTCGGGGTGGTGGGGCATGCCTCCCTTCTACGAGACGACACCCGTCGGATTCCCAGGGACCTCTCCGTCTGGCTCGTATGGTGGCTCGATGCGTTCTCGTTCCACCCCTCGTCTCCTGGTCGCGATCGCGGTCTCCGGGCTGCTGCTCGGAGCCGCCGGGTGCACGTCGAGCGGACCGGACACGAGCCGCCCGACCTTGGCGAAGGCCTCGGCCGACACCGTCTCGGTTGCCGACGCTGCGGACGCCGCCGCCCGGTCCGTCCGCGTCAGCAAGGCCCTGTTCGCGAGTGCTCCCGGAGCGGTCGTCGCCCGGGCCGGCGACACCGACGGGATCCGTGGTGCGGCGAAGGCTGCGGCGAGCGCCCACGTCCCGGTGCTGCTGACCGCAAAGAACAAGAGCGCCGCCGTCGCCCGCGAGCTCGACCGGCTCGGCGCCGACTGGTACCAGGCCGAGGGCGACGTGTCGGTCGACACGGACGTCGAACAGCGGCAGGCGCCGGACGGCGGTGACGCGCCGGAGTCGACCCGGGCCTCCCGGCAGGCGACCGTGGTGGTGGCGGACGCGAGTGCGGACGCTGCTGCCGTGGCGACGGCGAAGGCCGCCGGCGCGAAGGTCGTCACCATGCCGGAGGGCGTGACCGATCCGGCTGCCGCACCCGACGTGGTGACGGCGCTGCACGAGCGGGCGGAGCACCCGACCGTCCTGGTCGGCGCGGCGTTCGACGCCCTGCCGGATCCGGAGTGGACGGTCCGGGCGGCCGAGGGCGGCTTCCAGCTGCGGAACGGCGGGCAGCGGCCGTTCGACGGGCACCGGTACGTCGCCCTGTACGGGGCTCCCGGGGCGCCGGCGCTGGGCGTGCTCGGCGAGCAGGGGCCGAAGGAGACCGTGCAGCGGGCCGAGCAGGTCGCGAAGCCGTACCGGGCCGAGTCCGACGAGCTCGTGACGCCCGCGATGGAGGTCATCGCGACCGTCGCCGCCGGGGACGCCGGCGCTGACGGCGACTACTCGACCGAGCTGCCGGTCTCGACCCTCGAACCCTACGTCGACGCCGCGCACGACGCGGACATGCCGGTCATCATCGACCTGCAGCCGGGGCGGTCGGACTTCCTGTCGCAGGCCAAGCAGTACGAGTCACTGCTGAAGAAGCCCGGCGTCTGGCTGGCGCTCGACCCGGAGTGGCGGCTGACGAAGGACCAGGTGCCCCTCGAGCAGATCGGCAGCGTGTCGGCGTCCGAGGTGAACGAGGTGTCCTCGTGGCTGGCCTCGCTCGTGCGCGAGGAAGGGCTGCCGCCGAAGGCCCTGGTACTGCACCAGTTCCGGCTGTCGATGATCCAGGACCGTGGCGCGCTCAAGACCCACCCGGAACTCGACATGCTCGTGCACGTCGACGGGCAGGGGTCGCAGCCGGACAAGCAGGCGACGTGGAAGGCACTGCACCAGGGCGCACCGGAGGGGCTGCACTGGGGCTGGAAGAACTTCTACGACGAAGACACGCCCATGCTGACGCCGTCGCAGACGATGTCCGAGGTGTCGCCGACTCCTTCCCTGGTCACGTACCAGTAAGCGCGTTCCGTCGCGTTGTCCACAGATCGGAGGCTCGGGTCGGGTTTCGTCGGTCGGTGCTGACAGCATGGGGGCATGGACACCCCCACCGCCGCTCCGTCCGTCGTCTCGCCATCTGCGGACATCGCCGCCGAGGCGCAGCAGGCGCTCGCAGCGCTCACGGGTCGCCCCGACGCGGTGTTCCACCCGGGCCAGCTCGAGGCCATCTCCGCGCTGGTCGAGCACCGGCAGCGCGCCCTGGTCGTGCAGCGCACCGGGTGGGGCAAGTCCGCGGTGTACTTCCTCGCGACGTTGCTGCTGCGCCGACGCGGGGGCGGCCCGACCGTCCTGGTGTCGCCGCTGCTCGCCCTGATGCGCGACCAGGTCGCCGCTGCCGCGCGGGCCGGTGTCCGCGCGGTGTCGATCAACTCCGCGAACGCCCACGAGTGGG
This sequence comes from Curtobacterium sp. ME12, assembly GCF_903970855.1. Taxonomy (NCBI): domain Bacteria; kingdom Bacillati; phylum Actinomycetota; class Actinomycetes; order Micrococcales; family Microbacteriaceae; genus Curtobacterium; species Curtobacterium sp. ME12. The sequence continues at coordinate 6,145 of NZ_CAJCKD010000020.1, read as the reverse complement.
GCGAGACCCAGGCAGCCCTCGCCCGTGACGAGGTCGACGTGCTCCTCGTCTCCCCCGAGCGGCTGAACAACCCGAAGTTCCGCGACGAGCAGATGCCGACCCTGATCGCCCGGATGGGGATGCTCGTGGTCGACGAAGCGCACTGCATCTCGGACTGGGGCCACGACTTCCGGCCGGACTACCGCCGACTGGCCGAGCTCATCCGGTCACTTCCTCACGGCGTCCCCGTCCTGGCCACCACCGCGACGGCGAACGAGCGCGTGGTCGAGGACGTCGCCGAACAGCTCACCGCCGGCCCGGCCGACCCGGTGTTCACGATCCGCGGGTCCCTGGCCCGCAAGTCCCTGCGCCTCGGCGTGCTGACCCTGCCCGATGCCCGGCAGCGGCTCGGGTGGCTCCTCGCGCACCTCGGCGACCTGCCCGGCAGCGGCATCATCTACACGCTCACCGTCTCGGCGGCCGAGGACATCGCCCGGCTGCTGCGCGACAACGGGTACGCCGTCCGTGCCTACACGGGGCGCACCGACACCGACGAGCGCGAACAGCTCGAACAGCAGCTCAAGGGCAACGAGCTGAAGGCCCTGGTCGCCACGAGTGCGCTCGGCATGGGGTTCGACAAGCCCGACCTCGGGTTCGTCGTGCACGTCGGGGCTCCATCGTCGCCCGTCGCCTACTACCAGCAGATCGGTCGTGCCGGTCGTGCGACCGACAACGCCGACGTCCTGCTCCTGCCCGGGCGGGAGGACCGCGAGATCTGGCAGTACTTCGCCAGCGCCTCGATGCCGACCGAGGCCCGCGCCGCCGCCGTGCTCGGCGCCCTGTCCACCGACACCGCGATGTCGACCGTGGCGCTCGAGGGCCTGGTCGACATCAAGCGCTCCACCCTCGAACTCCTGCTCAAGGTGCTCGACGTGGACGGCGCCGTCCGCCGCGTCACCGGCGGCTGGGTGTCGACCGGGCAGCCGTGGGAGTACGACGCGCCCCGGTACGAGCGAGTCGCCGCGGCCCGCGCTGCCGAGGCGGCGTCGATGCTCGACTACGAGTCCACCTCGGCCTGCCGCATGCAGCTGCTGCAGGAGGACCTCGACGACCCCTCGGCCGAGCCCTGCGGGCGCTGCGACAACTGCGCCGGGGCGTGGTTCCCGACCTCGGTCTCCGACTCGGACTCGTCCGGAGCCGCGGCCGCGCTCGACAAGGTCGGCGTCGAGATCGCTCCGCGTGCCCAGTGGCCCTCGGGGATGTCGTCGCTCGGGGTCTCCGTGCGGGGCAAGATCGGCCCGGACGAGCTCGTGCAACCCGGACGTGCGGTGGCGCGTCTGACCGACCTCGGCTGGGGTGGCCCCCTGCGTGCGCTGTTCTCGACCTCCACCCCCGACGCCCCGATCTCGCGCGAGCTCGTCGACGGTTGTGTCCGGGCACTCAAGGACTGGCCGTGGGAGACCCGGCCGACCGGCGTCGTCGCGATGTCATCGCGGTCACGACCCGAGCTCGTGGGGTCCCTCGCCCAGGCGCTGTCCACGATCGGTCGGCTGCAGTTCCTCGGTACGCTCGGCCGCGCTGGCGGGACCCCTCGTGGCGACGGTGCGACGAACAGCGCCTACCGTCTGTCCGGCGTGTGGGACACCTTCGTGCTCGATCCGTCGCTCGCCGCAGCACTGCAGGCGCACGAGGGCCCGGTGCTGCTCGTGGACGACCTGGTCGACAGCCGGTGGACGATGACCGTCGCCGGTCGGGAGCTCCGGCGGGCCGGCGCGTCCGCCGTGCTGCCGTTCGCCCTGGCCACGGTCGCGTAGGCCGGGTCGCATCGACCTCGCACCACTCCTGCGACAGTCCACGTGTCGATCGACGCGTGGTTTGTCGCAGATCCGGGCCGACCGCGCGAGCGCTACCGCCGCGCGGGCTTCGGGAACGTGGTCCGCATGTGGTCGCTGGTCAGCACGTCGCCGATCCCGACCATGAGCACCGAGAACAGGATCTGCTCGATGACCATCCAGAACGGGTAGAGCCCGGGGATCGCCGCGACGATCAGCGTCACGATCGGGAAGATCCGGCTGAACAACCGCAGCCGCTGGTACGCCCAGTAGTACCCGAGCTGTGCCCGCCAGGCGAACACGTAGAGCGTCAGGGTGATGAGCAGCACCACGGTGGACCGGAACCACACCGCCCACGACAGGGTGTCCCCCGCGCGGGTCAGCAGCACGGCGACCACGATGGCGGTGAGGCCGACGACGGTCTCCGCGACGAGCAGCCACCGGATCCACCGGAACGAGCGCACCGTGTCGGGGTGTTCGAGCATGTCCTCGCGGATCACGTACCCGGACTGCCGGCCTCCGGCCAAACGGTCGAGCCGCAGGCGGCACCACACGCGGTCGGCGAGCACACCGAGTCCGTCGTTCTGCTGCGTCACCAGTACATCGTGCCCCATCCCGAGGCCGGCAGCGGACGTGGCCCCGGGCGGGGACGGCTCAGTCCGACGGGACGAGTGCCGCGCCACCCAGCACGGTGCCGGTGTCGGCGTCGAGCAGGACCAGGGAGCGGACCTCGTCGGGCAGTGACCACGGATCGCTGAGCACGACGGTCAGCCCCTGTTCGACCCCGGCGGCCTGGAACAGGTCGTAGGACTCGCCGGCGGGCGTCCACCCCGGCTTCGCGCCGCCGCGCACCGTCCCCGCGGACAGTACGACGTCGACCGGGCCGTCCCCGCCGGTCTCCAGGTGGTCGATCTCCACGGCGAGGGTCTCGTCGCCCGTGTTCCCGGCGATCCGCACGTGTCCCGAGGCCGCAGCCCCGATGCCGACGATGTCACCGGAGACCGGCGGGACGCGGCGCCACCACGGTTCGATGGGCGAACCGTCGACCGGACGGACGGGTTCGGGCTCGATCGGTTCCTCGAGGCCGTTGGACGGCGGCAGTCGGACGTCGGGCGACTGCGCCGGCTCGGAGGGCACGGGGTCGGCACGGGTGACCGAGTCGCCGTCGTCCGGCGCGTGCGCGATCGCCCACAGGGACACCGATCCCACGACGACCACACCGACGACGACGCCCACCAGGGCGGACCGACGTCGGTCCGCTGCCCACGGCCTGGTACGCACGTCCCCATGATGCCGCACCGGCGCGCCGGACCGGCTCCGGGCCTCCAGGCCGGACGCGAACGCAGAACGCGCCCCGACGGATCGGGGCGCGTTCTGCGTGACGGGTGGGAGCGCTCAGCGCTTCCGGCGCTCGCGCACCCGCATGTTGACGTTGATCGGCGTGCCGGAGAAGCCCCAGACCTCGCGGAGACGACGCGTGATGAAGCGTCGGTACTGCGGGTCGAGGAACGCCGACGTGAAGAGCACGAAGGTCGGCGGCTGGCTCGACGCCTGGGTCCCGAACAGGATGCGGGGCTGCTTGCCGCCGCGCACGGGGTGGGGGTGTTCCTGCACGAGCTCGGCGATGAAGGCGTTGACCTTGCCGGTCGGGATGCGGGTGTCCCACGACTCGAGGGCGGTCTCGAGCGCCGGCACGAGCTTCTCGAGGTGACGGCCGGTGCGGGCCGAGATGTTCACGCGCGGGGCCCAGGCGACGTGCGCCAGGTCCTGCTCGATCTCGCGCTCCAGGTACCGGCGTCGCTCGTCGTCGAGCAGGTCCCACTTGTTGTAGGCCAGCACGAGGGCACGGCCCGACTCGAGGACGAGGTCGATGATGCGGAGGTCCTGCACGGACACCGGCTCGGTGACGTCGAGGACGACGACGGCGACCTCGGCCTTCTCGAGCGCGGCGGTGGTGCGGAGCGAGGCGTAGAAGTCGGCGCCCTGCTGCATGTGCACGCGCTTCCGGATGCCGGCGGTGTCGACGAAGCGCCACACCTTGCCGCCGAGCTCGATCTGCTCGTCCACCGGGTCGCGGGTGGTGCCGGCGATGTCGTTCACGACGACCCGCTCTTCACCGGCGGCCTTGTTGAGCAGTGAGCTCTTGCCGACGTTCGGGCGGCCGAGGATGGCCACGCGGCGGGGGCCGCCGACCTCCTGCTTGGCGACGGCCGAGGTGTCGGGCAGCGTCTTGATGATCAGGTCGAGCAGGTCCGCGACGCCGCGACCGTGCAGGGCCGACACCGGGTGCGGCTCGCCGAGCCCCAGGTTCCAGAGTTCGTAGGCGTCGAGTTCACGGCGCTCGTCGTCGGCCTTGTTCGCGACGACGATGACGGGGCGGTCGGTGCCGCGGAGCATCTTGACGACGTGCTCGTCGGTGGCGGTGATCCCGACCGTGACGTCCACGACGAACAGCACGGCGTCGGCGAGGTCGATGGCGACCTCGGCCTGCGCGGCGACGGAGGCGTTGATGCCCTCGGCGCCGGGCTCCCAGCCGCCGGTGTCGACGAGCGTGAAGCGCTTGTCGTTCCAGTCCGCCTTGTAGCTGACACGGTCGCGGGTGACGCCGGGGACGTCCTGCACGACGGCCTCACGACGACCGAGGATGCGGTTCACGAGCGCGGACTTGCCGACGTTCGGGCGGCCGACGATCGCGAGCACCGGGTAGGCGGGCAGGTAGTGGACGCCGTCCTCGCCGACCTGACCGGCCTCGAGCAGGGCGAGGTCTTCGTCCTCGAGGTCGTACTCCTCGAGTCCGGCGCGGAGCGCGGTCGCGCGCTGCTCGGCCTCGGCCTCGTCGAGTCCGGCGAGCCGCTCGCCGAGGGCGTCGTCGTACCGGGGGAAGTCGTCGTTGTCCGGGTTGTCCAGCTGAGCCATCTTGGGTTCCTCGCGAGCGGCCGGGGCCGCGGTGTCGGTGGCCGTTGCCGGCCGGGGCCGGGGGTCCGGCCGTGGGGTGACCAGGCGGCCGAGGCCGTCCGGTCGTGCGTCAGTGCGTGGCCGCGCGGGCCAGGTCGACGACCGCCTGCACGGTCTGGTCGAAGTCGAGGTCGGTGGAGTCGAGCGTCGTGACGCCGTCGGCGGCGTTCATGAAGTCGACGACCTTCGCGTCCGCCGCGTCGCGACGAGCGAGTGCTGCGGAGGTCTCGGCGGCCGACTGGGTCGTGACCTCTGCCGAGCGTCGGGCCATTCTAACGGACTCGTCGGCCGTCAGCAGGATCCGGACCTCGGCGTCGGGTGCGACGACCGTGGTGATGTCCCGGCCCTCGGTGATGATGCCCGGGGCGTCGGTCTTCCGCATGACGTTGCGGAACAGCTGGACCAGGCGCTTCCGGACGTCCGGGAGCTTCGCGATGTGGGCGACCGCGCCGGTGACGTCGGGGGTGCGGATGGCCTCGGTCACGTCGGTCTCCCCCACCTTGACGTAGTAGTCGTCGGGGTCGGTGCCGATGGCGTAGTCGAAGGTGTCCCAGCTCGCCAGGATCGCCGCGGCGTCGTCGAGGTCGACCCGCTGCTGCAACGCGTGCCACGCGAGTGCGCGGTAGGCGGCGCCGGTGTCCTGGTAGCCGTAGCCCAGGGCGCGGGCGGCCGCGCGGGAGACGCTCGACTTGCCGCTGCCCGCGGGGCCGTCGACCGCGATGACGATCTTCGCGACGTAGGCGCCGTCGGCCAGGCCGGACGGCATCGGGGCGCTGGTCGAGCCGGGCTCCCCGCCGGGTTCGCCGAGGCCGCCGGCGGGACCGCCGAGCGGACCGCCGAGCGGACCGCCGTCGCCGCCGGAGCCGTCACCCGGGCCACCGAGCGGGCCGCCGGCGCCGCCGGTACCAGGCGCGGGCAGGCCCGAGTCGGGCCCGTCGGTTCCACCGGCCGGAGCGCGTCCACTCGTCACGCCGGAGTCGTTCGTGTCGTCGTTCAGGCCCATGCTGCTGCGATCCTCCATCCGCGCCCCTCGAGTTCCTCGACGAGTCGCTGTTCCTGCTCGGGCAGCACCGACACCTCGACGATGCCGATCTGTGCGCCCGGTGAGTGCTCGAGGCGCATGTCCTCGAGGTTGATGCCGATCTCCCCGATGAACGTCAGGAGCGCGGCGATCTGCCCGGGGGTGTCGTCGACCAGGACGACCACCTGGGCGAAGCGCTTGGTGGTGCCGTGCTTGCCGGGGAGCCGTTCTACCCCGCGGTTGCCGTCGGCGATGGTCTCGGCGATGGTGCGCGGCGACCCGGCACCGTCCGGGTCGCCGAGCGCGTCGATCACGCGGGACAGGTCGTCGCGCAGGTCGGTGAGCACCGGCCGGATGT
>NZ_CAJCKD010000019.1:0-69179 GCF_903970855.1 Curtobacterium sp. ME12 | reverse complement strand
GAGGCGGACCCCACCAGCCGGTACCGGCGCACCGCGCCAGCGGGGTGACGGCCGAGACGGGAGGCCCGGTACCAGCTGGTACCGGGCCTCCCGTCCGTCACGTGGTCGCGTCGACCGCCGTCAGCGGCGCGCGCGCCGCGCCATCAGGCCCACGCCGTGCAGCAGCCGGTACTCGGGGGAGCGGGTGAGGCCCGCGAAGCGGGCCGCGATCTGGTCGCGCTCCGCCTCGGCCAGGCGGCGGGCGGTGTCGTACGCGCCGACCTTCTGCTCCGATTCGACCAGGCGCGCGTTGATGTCGTGCACGCCGGCGAGGTGGACGTCGCGGTCGTGTTCGGCCTGCCGGAGCGTCTCGCGCTGGGCGGTGGCCCACCGCAGGAACGCGCCACGCTCGCCGCGCCGGCCCGAGGCGGCTGCGACGGCGGCGTCGAGCGACGGACCGACCTGCTCGGCGCGGCTGCGGAACGAGTGCCGCTCGAGGACGACGGCGCGGAGGCGGGCGACCAGGGCGGTGCGCTCGTCCCCGGGCATCGCGAGCACGCGCTCGAGCGAGTCGGCATCGTCGAACACCGGCACGTCGGACAGGCCGAGCTCGTCGAGCCCGAGCGCGCAGTCGGTGACGGGTAGCGCCCCGGACGCGAGCGACTCGTACAGGCGGGAGTTCAGCGTGCCGTACTCGGCGGCCGGTTCGATGACGTCGTCGACGACGAAGCCGGCGGCGCGGTAGACCTCGGGCAGGGCGAAGTAGGACACGGCCGGGCGGAGCTCGACGCCCGCGGAGGCCTCGACGTGGTCGACGTTCGCGGCGAACCAGACGATCGGTTCGGCCGGGGAGACCTCGGCCAGGACGTCCTGCACCCGGCGGCGGACGCCCCAGAAGTTGACGGTGGTCACGGCGCGGTCCGTGCGCTCCCGCGGTACGGGGGTGTCGGTCGTGAACAGCTCGGTGTCGACGCCGATCGGCACCACCTCGACGGGGCCGGAGTACGCAGCGGCGATCGCATCGCGGGCGATCCCGGACGAGGTCCAGACCGCGTCGAACTCGTCGAGGTACGGCAGGGCGGCCCACTTGGCGGTCCAGTTCCGCACCCACGCCACCAGCGCGGTACCGGCGGGGACGTACCCGGGCACGAAGGACTCGATCATGCTGACCACGACGGCGGTGTCGGCGGGGAGCTCCTCGCCCCAGCGCTCGAGCGGCCACATCGCCACGCCCCAGCCCTCGGCCCGGAGCGCCCGAGCCAGTCCGAGCGCGACGAACAGGTCGCCCTTGCCCTCGGCCGGGTCGGCGGTCGACACCGCGAAGCGGATCGTGCCGCGGGGGCCCTCGGCGTGCTCGTCGGCCGCGAGGGCCGCGTAGTCCTCGCGGAGGGGGGAGGACATGGGGGTGCTCGGGATCACTGCGGTCACGCACGCCATTCTGCACGAATCCGCAGCGGCGACAGGGAGTCCGTGGGCGCGCCTTGTAGGGTGTCATCGGCCCGCGGCACCCCGTCGGCCGAGCCATCGACCCGCGCCCGGTGCGCGGCAGCTGCTGGAGGAACTCGCGTGACAGAGCGCAAGCCGGGAGTCGTGTCCGTCATCCTCGTGAACTACAAGGGCACGGACGACACCCTGACGAGCATCGCGGAACTCCGCAAGCAGGACTGGCCGCAGGACAAGCTCGAGGTGATCGTCGTCGAGAACGGTTCGGGCCACGAGCACCTCGGACGTCTGCAGGCCTCGACCCTCGACTTCACCCTGATCGACGCGGGTGCGAACCTCGGGTTCACCGGCGGGTGCAACCTCGGCGTCGAGAAGTCCTCCGGCGAGGTCGTGGCGTTCCTCAACAACGACGCCCGTCCGGACACCGGCTGGGTGCGCGAGGCGATGGCCACCTTCGCCTCCGGTGCCGACATCGGCGCCGTCGCCTCGAAGGTCCTCGACTGGGAAGGCGTCAACGTCGACTTCACCGAGGCCGCGATGACCTGGTACGGCATGGGCTACAAGCCCTTCGCCGGGTCACCGGACACCGGCCGGTGGGAGAGCGAGACCGACGTCCTGTTCGGCACCGGTGCCGCGATGTTCATCCGCGCCGAGCTCTTCGAGCAGCTCGACGGCTTCGACGACCGCTACTTCATGTTCTACGAGGACGTCGACCTCGGCTGGCGGCTCAACCTGCTCGGCTGGCGCTTCCGGTACCAGCCGAAGTCCGTCGCGTTCCACAAGCACCACGCGTCGATGAACAAGTTCGGCGACTTCCGCGAGACCTACCTGCTCGAACGCAACGCGCTGTTCACGCTCTACAAGAACCTCGGCGACGAGCAGCTCGCCGCGGCGCTGCCCGGTTCCCTGGCACTCGCCGTCCGCCGTGCCGTGGGTCGCGGGGAGCTCGACTCCACCGAGCTCGACCTGCGCAACCCCGGCGACGACAGCGTCCCGACGATCCCGGTGCCGAAGACGAGCATGGCGGGCATCTACGGCGTCGACCAGTTCGTCGAGCAGCTGCCGTCGATGACCGAGTCCCGTCGCCGGATCCAGGCGACCCGCGTCCGGTCCGACCGCGAGCTCCTCCGCCTGTTCGGCAACCGCGACGAGCCCGCGTACCCGATCGAGAACTACCTGGCCGGCTACGACAAGATCGTGCACTCCCTCGGCGTGCTCGAGGTCGGCACCCGTCGCCGTGTCCTGATCATCACGGGCGACTCGATCGGCGCGAAGATGGCCGGTCCGGCGATCCGCGCCACCCAGATGGCCAAGCAGCTGGCGTCCGAGCACGACGTCCGCGTGGTCAGCCTGACCCGCTCGTCGTCGATCGACCCGTCGTACGAGGTCGTCACCGTCCCGCACCGCCACCCGCGTCAGATGGTCGAGCACGAGGGCTGGGCCGACGTCATCATCGTGCAGGGTCACGCGCTCCGGCTGTTCCCGGTGCTCGAGTCGACCAGCAAGATCCTGGTCGTCGACGTCTACGACCCGCTGCACCTCGAGCAGCTCGAACAGGGCCGCAGCGACGACGTCGACAAGTGGAACCGCCAGATCCTCGACGCGTCGGACACTCTGAACCACCAGCTCGAGCTCGGCGACTACTTCATCTGCGCCTCGGAGCGCCAGCGGATGTTCTGGCTCGGCCAGCTCGCCGGCTCCGGCCGCGTGAACGCCCGCACCTACTCGCGCGACGCCGACCTGCGCTCGCTCATCGGCGTCGTGCCGTTCGGCCTGTCCTCGACGCCGCCGGTGCACGACCAGCAGCGCGTCAAGGGCGTCGTGCCGGGCATCGGCAAGAACGACAAGCTCGTCGTCTGGGGCGGGGGCATCTACGACTGGTTCGACCCGATCACCCTGGTCCGTTCGATCGCCCAGCTCGCCGAGCGCCGTCCGTCGGTCAAGCTCTTCTTCATGGGTGTGCAGCACCCGAACCCCGACGTCCCCGAGATGGACATCGTCGCGAAGGTCCGCGCCGAGGCCGACGCGCTCGGCCTGACCGGCAAGCACGTGTTCTTCAACGACCAGTGGATCCCGTACGAGGAGCGCGGCGCCTACCTGCTCGAGGCCGACGCCGGCGTCTCGACGCACTACGAGCACCTCGAGACCACGTTCTCGTTCCGCACCCGCATCCTCGACTACCTGTGGGCACGCCTGCCGATCGTCACGACGGCCGGCGACTCGTTCGGCGACCTCGTCGCGGAGGAGAAGCTCGGCATCGCCGTGCACGAGCAGGACGTCGACGGGCTGGCCACCGCGCTCGAGACGGCGCTCTTCGACAAGAAGGCCCGCACCGAGTTCATCGGCAACGTCGACCGCGTGCGCGAGCAGTTCACGTGGGAGAACGTCCTGGCGCCACTCGTCGAGTTCTGCCGGAACCCGATCCGTGCTGCGGACAAGTCGGTGCGTGACACCGCCTCGTCGATCGAGCCGCACAAGATGCGCGTCCGCGTCCCGGAGCGCAAGAAGCTCTCGGGCGTCCGCTACGACCTCGGCCGTGCCGTGCACTACCTGCGCACCGAGGGCCCCCGCAGCGTCGCCGGCAAGGTGAAGCGGCGTCTGAACCGGTGACCCCGGGGGAGGCCACCGCCCTCGTCATCGTCCCGACGTACGACGAGGCCGAGAACGTCCGTGCGATCACCGCCGCCGTGCTGGCGGCGGTGCCCGGTGCCCACGTGCTCGTCGTCGACGACGGCAGCCCGGACGGCACCGGGGACATCGTGCGGTCCCTGGCCGCTGCGGACGACCGTGTGCACCTGCTGCAGCGCTCCGGCAAGCTCGGGCTCGGCACGGCGTACGTCGCCGGGTTCCGGTGGGGTCTGGAGCGCGGGTACCCGCTGCTGGTCGAGATGGACGCCGACGGCTCGCACCCGGCTGACCGGTTGCCGGCCCTGGTCGACGCCGTGACCGCGTCCGACGCCGTCCTGCTCGCGATCGGGTCCCGCTGGGTCGCCGGTGGGTCGGTGGTCGACTGGCCGCTCCGGCGCCGTGTCCTCAGCCGCGGGGCCAACACCTACGCCCGCCTGGTGCTCGGGCTCGACGTGCGGGACATCACCGCCGGCTTCCGCGTGTACCGCTCGTCGGCCATCGCGCGGATGGACCTCGGGTCGGTGGACTCGAAGGGGTACTGCTTCCAGGTGGACATGACGCTGCGCGTGGACGCCCTCGGCGGCCGCATCGTCGAGGTGCCCATCCGCTTCCGTGACCGCGTGCACGGCGTCTCCAAGATGAGCCGGTCCATCGTCCTCGAGGCGATGCTCCGCGTCACCCGGTGGGGTGTGCAGCGCCGCCTCGGCCGCCGCACGCGCCCGTAGCGCGCGCCGCCCCGCCACTCCGTGGGCAGGAACGGTCGGGTCGCCTCGGCGGAGGCGACCTCCCCTGCTCACGAAGCGCGCGCCAGGAACGTTCGGCGTGACGGCCCGGAGGCGCGGTGCGGGGCCGCGACGGGCCTCCCGGCAGTCGGTGGGTCGCGCCGGACCGCGGCTACACGCGCGGCAGGTGCCGGCGCCACGAGCGGCGCCGCGCGGCGATCACGAGGACCGTCACGAAGAACATCAGCCCAGCGCCGTGCAGCAGGTAGCTCTCCGCCGTGCTGGTGACGGCGAGCAGGACGAGCACGGCGGCCGGCCACACGTACGCCACGCCCGGGAAGGTCGTCGCCGTCACCCAGGCCCGCGCGAACGCGAGCAGCGCGGTGATGCCGAGGATGAGCGTGCCCGCGAAGCCGATCTGCAGCCAGGCGTCCACGAAGGCGTTCAGGCCCGAGGTGAACCGGACCCCGGCGGGGTCGATGAGCGTCACGTAGGGCACGACGGGCTCGGTCGGCCACGTGCCCACCCAGCCCCAGCCCTGGATCGGGTACCGCTCCACCAGGACCCGGATCTGGGACCAGAGGTCCGTCCGGGTGGCCGTGCCGCCGGCCGCGCCGATCTCGGCGAGCAGGCGGTGCCGAGCGAGCACCCCGACGGCCAGCGTCAGCAGGACGGCCGCGCCGAGGACGCCGTTGACCACCGGTCTGGTCGCCGGTCGTGCGTGCCGGAGTGACCAGAGCGCCAGCGCGGTGACGGCGAGCGCGATCATCGCGAGCCCGGTGATGGGGGACTGCACGAGCATCAGGGCGATGACGGCGAGCGAAGTCGAGGCGATCGCGCGCCAGACCGTGACCGACCGGGTGAGGAACTCGACCACGAAGGTGACCAGGGCCATCGCGGCGATGAAGCCCATGAAGTTGCGGGTACCGCCGATGCCCTGGATCGGGCCGCCGTACGCGATGTCGCCGCGGATGCCGAACGCCGGGAACGGGACGTCGAGGACCAGGCCGGACAGGACCTCGAGTCCGAGGGCCGTCACGAGCAGGATCCGGAACGCGTCCCCCGAGGCCCGGATCACCTGCACCAGGTCGCGGCCGAGGGCGAGGTACAGCCCGAGACCGATGAAGCACACGGTCTGCACCAGTCCGCGGAGCGCCACCCAGGAGTACTCGCTCCAGAGCACGCTCAACGCGCAGTAGCCGACGAAGGCCAGCAGTGAGAGGGGGAGGACTCCGTGCCACTCGATGCGGTACCGCTGGCCGAGCAGGCTCAGTCCCGCGAGCACGAACAGCGTCACGAGCACGGCCCAGGTGCCCGCACGGCCGACGAGGGCCTCGACCGTGGGTTGCCCGAACCCGAACAGCACGATGACCGTCGCGAGCGCCTGGCTGAACCGTCCACCGGCCGAGAAGCCGATCCAGGCGGAGAGGTACCGGCGCCCGAGCACCTGTCTGCTCACCCGGCCGTCCGTCACGCGTCCATCTTGGCGCACGACCTTGTGACGAGCGCACCGCATCGCGGTGTGGCTGTATCGACGATGCGCGATGACCGAACTATCCTCACCGGATGGACCTCGCGCGCAGGGTCGCCGGCGTCCCCCTCGTCGCGGTCGTCGTCGGCATGCTCACGACCGCCCTGGCCTGGTACCGGCTCGGTCCGGTACCGCGGAACACCGTCTGGGCCGAGGACGGCGGCGTGTTCCTGCGCGAACGGATCGCGATGGGGCCCGTCGACACCCTGCTGCACCCCTACGCGGGGTACGTGCACCTGCTGCCACGGCTCATCGTCGACCTCGGGTACGCGCTGCCGCCCGAGCGGTACGCGCAGGTGGTGGCGCTCGCCGCGTGCACCGTCGTCGGCGGGGTGTGCGCACTGGTGTTCGTGCTGTCCCGTGAGGTCGTCCGCCCGTGGCCGCTGCGGCTGGTGCTGGCCGCCGTCCCCGTCGTCCTGCCGCTCGCTCCGTACGAGATCAGCGGCAACGCGGCGAACCTGCACTGGTTCCTGCTCGTCCTGGTGCCGTGGGTCTTCGCATGGCGTGCTCGGTCGTGGTGGGGGGCCGGGGCGCTCGCCGTGGTCGCGGGGGCGGCCGTGCTCACCGAACCGCTCACCGCCCTGTTCGCGCCCCTCCTGCTCCTCGCCTGGACGCCGCGTGGCCGTGCGCCCGGGCCGGCCGGCCGGTGGACCGCGCTGCCCGTCACCCTCGTCGTGGTCGCCGCCCTGGTGGTGCAGGGCGTGACGACCCTGACGAGTCCGCGTGCACTCGCCACGGGGGCGCCGGCGGCGCGCGACGTGTTCGCGGGGTACCTGCTGCGGCCCGTGGCGGGCACCTGGGACCCGGACCTCGGCGCGGTCGTGACGGCGGTGGTCGAGCACGGGTGGGCGGTGGTCGTGGTGCCCGCAGCCCTGCTGCTCGTCGTCCTGGTGGCGGCCGTCGTCGTCGGGCGGGCGCGCTCCCGGTGGATGGTCGCGGCCCTCGCCATCGGCTCCGTCGCGGTGTGGTGGGCGGCCCTGCTCGCCAACGGCGGCGACGGCATCCGGTGGGCGGCCCCGGTCGCCGCGATGGCCGCCGTGCCGCCGCAGCGCTACGCCGCGGCCGCCGGCCTGCTGCTGGTGAGCGCCGCCGTCGTCGCCGCCGCCACGCTCGTGGACGCCCGCAGCTGGTCGCGTGCTGCAGGACGGACGGGAGGCCCCGGTCGCCTGGTCGGCGCGTTGGCCGGCTGGTGCGTGGTCACCGCCGTGGTCGCGTCGGCGGTCCTGCACGTCGCGCCGTCGGACACGCGGCGGAGCGGCGGGCCGGTGTGGGCGGGGCAGCTGCCGGCGGCGGTGGAGGCGTGCGACGCGGACCCGACGCTCCAGGTCGCCCGGGTGAAGTCGAACCCGTGGTCGTCCCCCGTGTCGTGCTCGTGGCTGTCGCGCTGAGCGAGCGTCCGGGTCAGCGCGTGCCTGCCCAGCGGAACTCCCGCTTGGCGGGCGGGGTGCGCGGACCGTCGCCGGTGGAGACCGGTTCCTCGCCGGTCAGCACGATGCGCGTCTTGATGGCGAGCAGGGCGAAGAGCACCCAGTTCCCCTGGTAGAGCAGGCGGGACTCGGCGACGGACTGCACGAGCAGAGCGACGACGACCAGGAGCGGCAGGAGCGACACCGGGTCGAACGCCCGCGGACGCAGCGCTGCGTCGTACCCGATGCGGGTCGCGCAGGCCCACGATCGGGACAGCGTCGTGACCACGTAGATCGCGAAGAGCACCAGGCCGATGACGCCGGTCTGCATCCAGACGTCCAGGTAGGCGTCGTGGGCCTGCAGGTAGGTGACGCCCTTGCGCTGCGCCAGGTCGGCGAGGGTCGGGATGCCCGGCCACCAGTACCCGATCCAGCCCCAGCCGCCCACGGGGTGCTGGTCGATCAGGCCGAGCACCTTGGCCCAGATCTCCCCGCGCCCGGTGGCGTCCGAGCCCTTGCCGAGCAGCTCGGACACCGGGCCGCGCAGCACGAACGCGGCGACGGCGACGATGACGGCACCCACCGCGAGCAGCAGGTAGCGCGGGGTTCGGCGCTCCGTCGGCACACGGCGCATCCAGACGGCGGCCAGCGCGACCACGGCGACCACGAGCGCGGCGGCGATGACCGTCGACGAGCGGGTGAGGACGAAGCCGAGCGCCGCGACGACGAGCCAGCCGATCGCCTGGTTCCGGCGGATCCGGCCCTCGGCGAACTGCACGGCGACCACGATGGCGACCAGCAGGGCCACCATGGCGAGCAGGTTGGCGTTGCCGGGCAGCCCCTGGATCCGGCCACCGGTGAAGAGCTCGGCGCGCGAGAAGTAGAACGCGTCGGGGACGTCGCGGTCGCCGTAGTCCGTCCAGATCGGGGCGATCGGGTGCCGGACGAACACCGCGACGGCGGCCTCGAACAGGAGCGAGAGCACGAGGACCCAGCGGAGCGCGAGGCTCAGGGCATCGGTGATCCGGCGCCACGTCAGGGTCGAGGCGATCGTGAACGCCACGGCTGCGCAGATCACCTGCACGGTCAGGCTCGAGATCGTCGCGAACCGCCAGTGCGACCAGACGAGGGTCACCAGGCACCAGCCGAGGAACGCCCAGAGCGCCCAGGGGGTGCGGACGAGCGGCGGCTTCGCCCGGACCAGGATCGTGATGCCCCACGCCGCGACGAGGGCCCAGAGGACGCCGGCCCCGACCCAGGTCAGGGTGTTCGGCACGGCGTCGCCCGCGAACAGCACGAACAGGGTCGTCGCCCCGAATGCGAACGCCTCGCGCTCCGGTACGGTCCCGCGCGCCAGTGGCCAGGTGTTCGTCACGACGCCAGGCTACCGGCCGGTCGCCGTCCGCAGGACTCCCTCGGCAGCGCCGGTAGGCTCTGGCCCATGTTCCTCGGCATCACGAACACCCCCCGCGACTACGCCTGGGGTTCGGTCACCGCGATCCCGGAGCTCCTCGGCCGCACCGTCACGGGTGCCCCGCAGGCGGAGCTCTGGCTCGGCGCCCACGCCGGCAGCCCCAGTGTCGTCGTCAACCCGGCCATGGTCGGCGGGGCAGACACGCTCCGCGACTGGATCGCCGACGAGCCGGAGACCGCACTCGGTCCGGACCGCACCGGCCTGCCCTTCCTGCTCAAGGTGCTCGCGGCGGCGGCACCGCTGTCGCTGCAGGCGCACCCCACCCCGGAGCAGGCTGAGGAAGGGTTCGCTCGCGAGGAGCGCGACGGGATCGCGCTCGACGACCCGGCCCGCAACTACAAGGACCCGTTCCCGAAGCCCGAGCTCGTCGTCGCGCTGAGCGAGCGGTTCGAGGCGCTGAGCGGCTTCCGCCCCGTCGAGGAGACCCTGGCCGAGGTGCGCGTGCTCGACGCCGGCACCGGACGGCTCGGTCCGCTGGAAGTGCACCTGCTGCACGGGCTCGAGGACACCGTCCGCTGGCTCGAGACGGCCGACGAGTCCGCGCTCGCCGTGGTGCAGGCCGCGAGCGACCTGGCCGTCTCGCTCGACGACGACCTGCTCACTCCGAACACGGCGACCGTCCGCGACCTGGCCACCAGCTGGCCCGGCGACCCCGGCATCGTCGTCTCCCTGCTCATGCACCGGGTGACGCTCGCCGCGGGGCAGGCGATGTACCTGCCCGCCGGCAACATCCACGCCTACCTCGACGGACTCGGCATCGAGCTGATGGCGCCGTCGGACAACGTGCTGCGCGGCGGGCTCACGCCGAAGCACGTCGACGTGCCGGAGCTCCTGCGGGTGCTCGACTTCACCGCGTACCCGGCCCCGGTCCTCGAGCCCGAGCGCATCGCCCCGGGCGTCGACCGGTTCGCGCCGGACGGCGTCGGCTTCGCGCTGCTGCGGGTGGACGGCGACGGCCGCCCGGTGGGACTGAGCACGGGCGGGCTCGCTCCGCTCGACGGGCCGTCGATCGCGATCTGCACCGAGGGCGTCGTCACGCTCGTCGGCGCGCACTCGGCGACCCTGCTCCGCAAGGGTGAGTCGTGCTTCATCACGCCGGACGAGGGCGACGTGACGGTCGAGGCGGACTCCTCCGGCGGCATCACGTCGACCGTGTTCATCGCCACCGGCGCCTAGGGGCGCGGACCGGCGCCGAGGCCGGCGCGGGCGCGCACACCGTGGCGTGGAGCCGCACACCGCCACCGGGGCGTCGCCGACGTCCGCTAGCGTGGCGAGCATGAGTTGGTTGGTCACCGGCGGTGCCGGGTACATCGGGTCCCACGTCGTCCGCGCCCTGCGCTCGGCCGGCATCGACACGGTCGCGTTCGATGACCTGTCGAGCGGTTTCCGCGCGTTCGTCCCGGACGACGTGCCGTTCGTCGAGGGCACGATCCTCGACGGTGAGCTCGTCGCACGCACCCTGCGCGAGCACGAGGTCACCGGTGTGGTGCACGTCGCGGGGTTCAAGTACGCCGGCGTCTCGGTCGAGCGCCCGCTGCACACCTACGAGCAGAACGTCACCGGCATGGCGACCCTGCTGCGCGCGATGGCCGAGACCGGCGTCACCAAGGCGGTCTTCTCGTCGAGCGCGGCGGTCTACGGCACGCCGGACGTCGAGACCGTGGTCGAGTCCACCCCGAAGAACCCGGAGTCGCCCTACGGCGAGTCGAAGCTCATCGGCGAGTGGCTGCTGCGCGACATGGAGGTCGCCGCGGGCTTCACCACCACGTCGCTCCGGTACTTCAACGTCGTCGGCTCGGGGGAGCCCGACCTGTACGACGCCAGCCCGCACAACCTGTTCCCGTTGGTCTTCGACGCGCTGCTCGCCGGCCGGACGCCGCGGATCAACGGCGACGACTACGCCACCCCGGACGGCACCTGCGTGCGCGACTACGTGCACGTGGCCGACCTGGCGCACTCGCACGCGGTGGCCGCGCGGAAGCTCGAGGCGGGGGACCCGCTCGAGCGCGCCTACAACCTCGGCAGTGGCGACGGCGTGAGCGTCCGGCAGATCATGGACGCCATGGCGGCGGGCACCGGGATCGCCTTCGAGCCCGAGATCGCGCCGCGGCGCCCCGGCGACCCGGCCCGCATCGTCGCGACCGGCGAAGCCGCCGCCCGTGACCTCGAGTGGGCCATGCGGCACTCCCTGGACGAGATGGTGTCGAGCGCCTGGGAGGCCCGTCGCAGCGCCTCCTGAGCGCCTGAGGACGAGTCAGTTGTCCCCCGGAACGCCCACCCGAGCGGTCCGACACGCCCAAACGGGGGACATGACACGCTGGAGCGGTCAGTGCCTTCTATGATCCGCGACTTGACTCAGGCGAATGACACCGCTGTAATTACAGGCAACGGCCGCAAGAGTTGGGGTTCGTTGTCGAGGCGGCAGGGGTGATCAGGGTGAACGGTTCCGAGTTCCACGCCGGAGTTCCGGAGGACTGGCACGTCGATCCCGTGGCGCTCGGCGTCCCGGGAGTCCGACGTCCGGAGACCGACGACGAGGAGAACCCGCTCGCCTGGCAGGCCGACTCGCTCTGCGCGCAGACCGACCCCGAGGCGTTCTTCCCCGAGAAGGGCGGCTCCACGCGCGAGGCGAAGAAGATCTGCACCTCGTGCGAGGTCCGGGCGCAGTGCCTCGAGTACGCGCTCGAGAACGACGAACGCTTCGGCATCTGGGGCGGCCTCTCCGAGCGCGAACGCCGCAAGCTGCGGAAACGGGCGTAGGAGCGTTCTCGGCGCGCCAGCGCCGTGCGACTGCGCCCCTGAGGAGCCTGCGACGAAGGCGCCGGAAGGCGGCCACCTCCGCCCGTCCCGCACCGTGCAGTGAGCGCATCCAAAGGTTCACGGCGCGCCGCCGTCCGCAGCCGACACCGCGCCTCCAGACCGTAGAGTGACGCCCGTCATGCAGCCCAGAGTCACCGCGATCCTCGTCGCCGCCAACGGGGCGGCCCACCTCGACCGGACCCTGGACGCGCTCGCCGCCCAGACCCGCCACCCCGAGAACCTGGTGGTCGTCGACGTCGGCACGACCGACGGATCGACCGCCGAACTGTCCTTCGGCGGGTCTGCCCAGCTCGTCCGGCTGCCCGCCGGCACCGCGTTCGGTGACGCCGTCCGACAGGGCGAGCGCAGCGCGCCGCCAGCGGCGACCGACGAGCCGGTCGACGAGTGGCTGTGGATCCTCGGCCACGACAACGCGCCGGCACCGACCGCGCTCGCCGACCTGCTGTCCGCCGTCGAGATCGCGCCGTCGGTCGTCGTCGCCGGTCCGAAGCTCGTCGCCGACGACGATCCCTCGGTCATCCGCGACTTCGGCGAGAGCATGACCCGTTTCGGCCGGTCGATCGTGCTGGTGCAGGACGAACTCGACCAGGGCCAGCACGACCGCAACACCGACGTGCTCGGTGTCGCCGCGGGCGGCATGCTCGTGCGTCGCTCGGTCTGGAACGAGCTCGGCGGCTTCGACCCGGCGCTGCCGGACGTCGACGCGGCCCTCGACTTCTCGGTGCGGGTCCGCCTCGCCGGGCACCGCGTCGCCCTCGTGCCGGAGGCCAGGGTCACCAGCGCCGGACCGATCGAGGAGTTCGGTCGCAAGCGCGTGTCCGAGGCGCGGCGCGTCCGGATGCACCGGCACGCGCAGCTGCACCGTCGGATGACGTACGCCCCCGCCGCGCTGGTCTGGCTGCACTGGCTCACGCTCGTGCCGTTCGCGATCGGCCGCGCGCTCGGGCACCTGGTCGCGAAGCACCCCGCCGCCGTGGTCCCCGAGCTCTCCGCCGCGTTCGCCGTCGCGTTCGGTGGCGGCACGGGGCGCGCGCGCAAGAACCTCGCCCGCACGAAGAAGCTCGGCTGGGCGGCGGTCGAACCGCTCCGCGTGAGCTGGCGTCGTGTGCACGAACACCGCACCACCTCGCGGGACGTCGAACTCGCCCGGGCGGAGGACGCCCCGATCGCCCGGGCGTCGTTCCTGAGCGACGGCGGCATCTGGGTGGTCCTGGCCGCCGCGGTCCTCAGCGTCGTGACGCTCTACCCGCTGCTCGGGTCGCCGGCCCTGACCGGCGGGGGACTCCTGCCGCTCTCCGCGACCCCGGGACAGCTCTGGCAGAACGTCGGGTACGGCTTCCACTCGCTCGGCACGGGCTTCACCGGCCCGTCCGACCCCTTCGCCGCGGTGCTCGCCGTGCTCGGCTCGATCGTGTTCTGGTCGCCCTCCACCGCGGTCGTGCTCGTCATGCTCGTCGCGTTCCCGTTGTCCGCACTGGGCGCCTGGTTCGCGGTCCGCAAGGTCACGACCCGCACCTGGGTGCCGGTCATCGGTGCGTCGCTGTACGCGATCGCCCCGTCGCTCGTCGGCGCGGTGACGACCGGACACCTCGGCGCCGTGATCGCGCACCTGGTGCTGCCGTGGCTGTTCGTCGCCGTGCTCGAGGCGCACCGCTCGTGGGCCTGGGCCTCTGGTGCGTCGCTCCTGTTCGCCGTCGTCGCCGCCTCGGCACCGTCACTGTTGCCGGTCCTGCTGGTGGGCTGGCTCGTGGCGCTCCTGGTCGGCTGGCGCCGGGCCCACCGTCGTCTGTTCATCCCGGTGCCGACCGCGGTGCTCTTCCTGCCGCTGATCCTGGCGCAGGCGGCACGCGGCAACCTGCTCGCGGTGTTCGCCGACCCGGGCGCGCCGTCCGCGACCCGGGCGCCGTCCGCGCTCCAGCTGGCCATCGGGCAGCCCCTGCCCGACTGGAGCGGCTGGCTCCCCGCGACGTCCGGACTCGCGCTGGTCGCGGCGGTCCTGCCGATCGTGATGGCCGTCCTCGCGCTCCCCGTGGCCGCCGCCGCGATCGGGGCGGTGCTCGGCCACCGCTGGGCGGTCGCGGGCTCGGCGCTCGTCATCGCGCTCCTCGGCTTCGCCACGGCCTTCGCCGCCACCCACGTCACGGTCACCGGTGTCGGTTCGACCACCACCATCGTCTGGCCCGGCAGCGGTCTGTCCGTGTACTGGCTCGCCCTCGTGGTCGCGGCCTGCATCGGCATCGACGTGCTGCCGAAGGCCGCTCCGGTCACCGGGCTCGTCGCGACCGTGCTCGCCGGCGTGGCCGTGGCTCCGGCCTTCGCGGCGTTCTACCTCGGCACCGCCACGATCGAGCCGACCACCGGCCGGGTGCTCAGCGCGTACGTCAACGCCGAGGCCCAGGCGAACCCCGACGTCGGCACGCTCGTGGTCGTCCCGCAGGACGACGGTTCGCTCGCCGTCACGCTCGAGCGCGGGCAGGGGTCCACCCTGGACGACCAGTCGACGCTCGACGCGACCGCACTCCGGCTGAGCGAGTCCGGCGCCCGGCTGACCACGCTCGCCGGCAACCTGGCGAGCCGCAGCGGGTACGACCCCCGGCCGGCGCTCCGCGAGCTCGGCGTGAGTTTCGTGCTCATCGACGACGCCGGTGACGACCCCGAGGCGCAGACGGTGCACGACCGGGCCGCCGGTGCGATCGGCCAGAACGCGCTCTTCACGAGCATCGGCGAGACCACCAACGGGCAGCTGTTCCACTACGAGGGCGAGGTCGACCGCACCCGTTCCGGCTCCGCGGCGACCCAGGCCACCCACGTGCTGTACCTCGTCGTGCTCGGCGTGGTCTTCGGCGCCGCGGCCCTGCTCGCGGTCCCGACGGCCCCGCGCCGCCGCCGTGCCACCTCGAACGTCATCGAGGCCGAGGAACCCGCCACCACCTTCGACGAGGAGCGCGACGAATGAGCACCAACCCGTCCTCGGTCCGGCGCTGGATCGTCCGCGGCACGGCCACGGCCGTCGCCGTCGTCGTCGCCGCGGGTGCCGTCACCGCGGCCCACGCCATCGGCACCGAGTCCGAACCGGGTCGACCGGCCGGGCGCACCGTGACGCCGGTCCCCGCAGCCGCCGAGCGCGTCTGCGCCGGCAGTGCGCTGCGGTTGTCCGACGACGCCGGCAACGACGCGACGCAGGCGAGCACCGTCGGCACCGCGACCGTCGCGACGGCGACGACCGGTTCGACGGTCGAGCGGTCCTCGCTCGACCCCTCCACCACCGGCGGCAGCGACCCCCGGCTCCTGACGGCCCCCGCCGGCGAGACGACGCCGCAGGTCGCGGGCAGCAGCTTCCAGAGCGTCTCGAGCGGCGACCTGGTGGGGGCGGGCGCTGCCTCGTGCGACGACCCGACCCAGTCCACGTGGCTCGTCGGCGGCTCGACGGAGACCGGTCGGACGAGCCTCGTCACGCTCTCGAACCCGACCGACGTGAACGCCACGGTCGACCTGACGATCTTCGACGGCTCGGGGACGGTCAGCGCGCCCGGGACCACCGGCATCGTCGTCGCACCGAACACGCAGAAGGTCGTCCCGCTGTCGGGCTTCGTGTCCGACGCCGCCTCCACCGTCGTGCACGTCACGTCGTCCGGCGGTCAGATCGTCGCGCACATGCAGGAGTCCGTCGTCCGCACCCTCACCCCGGGCGGCTACGACATCGTCTCCGGTGGGGCCGCCCCGTCCCGCTCGCAGGTCATCCCCGCCGTCGCCCTCGCCGACGCGCAGGCCGCCCAGCGCGGGGACGATACGGCCGACGCGGCGCCGATCGTCCGGCTGTTCGTCCCCGGCACGAAGTCGGCCCGCGTCACCCTCGGCATCAGCACGGCCGACGGCGGCGGCACGACCGTCAACGCCACCGCCGAGCCCGGGGTCGTCACCGACGTCGCGCTCGACGACTTCCCGGACGGCCGGTACTCGTTCACCGTCACCTCGACCGAGCCGGTCGTCACCGGTGCACGCACCACGACGCCGACCGACGGTGCCAGCAGCGGCACCGACCTCGGGTGGTTCGCCTCGGCCGAGCCGCTGGGGGACCGGACGATCACCGCCATCGCCCCGGGTGAGGGCGTGCGCCTGAACTTCGTGAACCCCACCCGTCAGGACCGCTCCGTCACGGTGCGGTCGGGCGACGAGCGTCGGACGCTGGAGATCCTGTCCGGTGCGACCGTGACGCTCCCGGTGCAGACCGCGAAGCAGCTCACGCTGACCGGCACGGAGGGCATTGTCGCGGGCGTGACCTACCGAGGGGCCGACGGCATCGCCGGGTTCCCGGTGCGGCCGGCGACCGACGTCTCCACCCCGGTCCGCGTCTACCCCTGACGCCGGGCACGACGGCCGGCGCGGTCGTCCCGGCGCGGGCGGCTCACCAGTGGCGGTAGCGGTCCGGTGCCAGGTCCCACGGGTCCTTGCCGATCAGCTCGCCGACCGCGCGGAACACCGCGGTCTCGATGATGATGCGGCGGTCCGAGTCGTCCTTCTCGGGGCTCCGGTTCACCCGTTCGACGGGGATCCGGAAGACGGTCACGCGGCGGCTGTCGCGGTCGATCCGCCAGCGTGGCATCTCGTCCGGCACGTTCGTGTCGCTGGGCATGTCCGCCACCTGGAAGACGACGCCGGAGAGCTCCTCGGGCCAGAGACCGAGCAGGTAGTGCGCGCTGTCGCCGACGATCCGGTCGAACGCCTCGGCGCGGGTGATGATCGGGGCGAGCTCGGGCCCGGTCACGCTCGAACGCCCACCGCGGCCGTGCCGGGAGCGCCCCCGAGCGCGGTCGACCGGGGTGACGAGGCGAGGCTTCCGACGCATCCCCACATCGTACGCGGGGACGGGTACGCGCCGGACGCTCCGCTAGGCTCCCTGTCGAGATGGACGTGCGGATCTGCAGCAAGGTGGCGTGTGCCAACAGTGCTTCGTCGACCCTGACGTACGACTACGGCGACTCCATGGTCGTCGTCGGGCCGCTGTCGACCCGGGTCGAGCCGCACGGCTACGACCTCTGCGCCCGGCACGCTGCCGCCCTGCGCGTCCCGCGCGGCTGGCAGGTGGTGCGGCGCGAGCCGCTGCCGCGCGACGCCGACTGACGGCTCGCGTCCGCGACGTGCCGCGGTGGTCGGACCGGAGGCCCGTGGGACGTGACCGGGATCTGCTGGTGATCCGCGCCTCCCGGCATGGAAGACTGGTGGGCATGCCCACCGAAACCCGCACCGCTGCTGCGTTCCGTGTCGCCGACCTGTCCCTCGCCGAAGCGGGCCGGCACCAGATCCGCCTCGCCGAGAACGAGATGCCGGGCCTGATGTCCCTGCGTGACGAGTTCGCCGCGTCGCAGCCACTCGCCGGCGCGCGCATCGCCGGGTCCCTGCACATGACGGTGCAGACCGCGGTGCTCATCGAGACGCTCGTCGCCCTCGGCGCGCAGGTGCGCTGGGCCAGCTGCAACATCTTCTCCACCCAGGACGAGGCCGCGGCCGCCGTCGCCGTCGGGCCGACCGGCACCCCGGAGGCCCCCGCCGGCGTGCCGGTGTTCGCGTGGAAGGGCGAGACGCTCGAGGAGTACTGGTGGTGCACCAGCCGCATCTTCGACTGGAGCGACGAGGCCGCCGCCGCGGGTGCCGGCTGGACCGGGCCGAACCTGATCCTCGACGACGGCGGTGACGCCACGATGCTCGTACACACCGGTGCCGACGCCGAGGCGGCCGGTGCCGCTCCGGTGGCCGAACCGGACGCCAGCACCGAGTGGAAGATCGTGCTCGACACCGTCGCGCGGTCGCTCGAGACCTCGTCGGACCGCTGGACCCGCATCGCCGCCGACGTCCAGGGCGTCACCGAGGAGACCACCACGGGCGTGCACCGCCTGTACGAGCTGTTCCGGAACGGCGAGCTGAAGTTCCCGGCGATCAACGTCAACGACTCCGTGACGAAGTCGAAGTTCGACAACAAGTACGGCATCCGGCACTCGCTGCCCGACGGCCTGAACCGCGCCACCGACGTGCTCATCGGCGGCAAGGTCGCCTTCGTCGTCGGCTACGGCGACGTCGGCAAGGGTGCGGCCGAGGCGCTCCGCGGGCAGGGCGCCCGGGTCATCGTCAGCGAGGTCGACCCGATCTGCGCGCTGCAGGCGGCGATGGACGGCTACCAGGTCGCGCGCCTGGCGGACGTCGTCGACACCGTCGACATGGTCATCACGTGCACCGGCAACCTGGGCGTCGTCGGGGTCGACGAGATGCTCGGGCTGAAGCACCTGGCCATCGTGGCGAACGTGGGGCACTTCGACAACGAGATCGACATGGCGGGGCTCGAGGCGCTGCCCGGCGTCTCGAAGGTCGAGATCAAGCCGCAGGTGCACGAGTGGCGGCTGCCGACCGGGCGATCGATCCTGGTGCTGTCCGAGGGTCGGCTCATGAACCTCGGCAACGCGACCGGGCACCCGTCGTTCGTCATGAGCAACTCGTTCACGAACCAGGTGCTCGCGCAGATCGAGCTGCACACCCGGCGCGAGGAGTACCCGACCGGCGTGTACGTGCTCCCGAAGCACCTGGACGAGAAGGTCGCACGGCTGCACCTCGATGCCCTCGGGGTGCAGCTGACGTCGCTGCGTCCGGAGCAGGCTGCGTACATCGGTGTCCCCGTCGAGGGGCCCTTCAAGCCGGACCACTACCGCTACTGAGCGCGGCGGAGCTTCCGCTGTCGCTTCCGCTTCCGCTTCCGCCGAACACCGGTGTTCGCACGTTGCACCCCCGCACGCGGGTGTTCGGAGTGCGAACACCGGTGTCGTGCGAGCAGTCCCAGCGCCGCGCCGCGGTGGGAGTCAGCGCGGGAAGCCCGGCGGGGGCGCCGTCGCGGTCGCCCCGGCCCGGGACAGCAGCTCGGCTCGGGCCCCCAGCGCCCGCACGTCCCGTCGACGCCGCAGCACGACGACCCCGGCCAGGAACACCTCGGGCGGCACGGGCGGCACGGGGTTCGCGAACGCGGACACCTCGGCCGCCAGGGTCTGCGCCGCCGCCTCGCGCAGTTCGGGGCGCATCAGTGCAGCCCCGCGGAAGAACGCACCCAGGCGGTTCTCCAACCGCTGCGGCAGCGCCGACACGTCCGCGACGCCGGCCCACGCCGTCAGCTCCGGGGGCAGCAGCGCCTCGGGGTCCCGCTGCTTCGGCAGGCGTTCGTGCTGCACGATCGTGCCGGCGAGCAGGTCCCCGAGGCGCCGAGGCCGACTGCCGAACAGTGCGACGAGCAGGGCGACCGACCCGAAGGTCATCCAGAGCTCGAACAGGCCGACGAGCGACCGGGTGAAGGCGTGCCGGAAGCCGATCGCACCGCCGTCGAGCCGGACGACGCGGGTGCCGGTGGCGAACCGTCCGACGCTCCGCCCCTTCGTCACGGTCTCGACCGCCGCGGGCACCAGCACGAGCACGACGACGAGCAGCGCGATTCCGAGCGCCGCGCCCCAGGCCGGTTCGAGTCCCCTCGGCCAGAGCCGCGAGACGCCGAACAGCGCGAGCACGAACAGGACGATGACGCACAGGCCGTCCAGCAGGGCGGCCGCGAGCCGCAGCACGAGTCCGGCGGGTTGGACGTCGAGCGCGACGCCCTCGCCGACCACCAGCTCGTCGGCGGTCTCGTCGAGGTCGCGCGAGAACCGGGCATCGGCGAGGTCACGCGGCGTGCGGGGCTTCGGCATGGGATCATTCTGTCGGAGATCGCGCGATCTGAGGGGGAACACGTGGACCTGGATGCCTACGCCGAGGTGCACCGTGACCGGTGGCAGGAGCTCGACCGTCTGGCGCGTGCCCGTCACCGGTCCGGCGCGGACGTCGACCGGCTCGTCGCCGGCTACCAGGAGGCCGCGACCGACCTCGCCCGCATCCGGGGCGCCGCACCGCGCACCGTGACCGGTGACCGGCTCTCGCTCACGCTGTTCCGCGCCCGCCTGCGCTTCACCGGCACCCCCGTCGACCCGCTGACCGCGATCGCCCTGTTCTTCACGCGGCAGCTGCCCGCCGCGCTCTACCGGATCCGCTGGGTGACCATCTGGGTCGCGCTCGCGACGGTGGCGATCGCGGCGATCGTCGCCGTCTGGATCACCACCACCCCCGGTGCGACGGCGACGTTCGGCAGCGACGAGGCCCTGCGCCGGTACGCCACGCAGGACTTCGTCGACTACTACTCCGACCGAGGCCTCGGGGCCTTCACCGCGCAGGTCTGGACGAACAACGCCTACATCGCGGCGACGATGGTGGCGTTCGGCATCACCGGGCTCTTCGTGCCGTTCTCGATCATGCAGAACGCCGTCAGCCTCGGGGTCTCCGCGGCGATCATGCACTCCCAGGGCCGCCTGGCGGACTTCTTCCTCTACATCTCCCCGCACGGACAGCTCGAGCTCTACTCGGTGTTCCTCGCGGGCGGTGCGGGGCTGATGATCTTCTGGTCGTGGGTGGCACCGGGGCCTGGACGCACGCGTGCCCAGGCCCTCGCCGAGGACGGCCGGGCCCTCATCACCATCGCGATCGGCCTGACCCTGACCCTGCTGCTGTCCGGCATCGTCGAGGGCGTGGTGACGCGGCAGGACTGGCCGTGGCCGATCAAGATCGGCATCGGCACGGTCGCCCTCGTCGCGGTGCTCGCCTACCAGTGGGTGCTCGGCGGCCGCGCGTACCGAGCGGGGGAGCGCGGCGACCTCGAGGAGTTCGAGCGCGGCTCCACCGCCCTGGTGGCCGGCTGACGTCCGTCCCGGTTCAGAGCCGGCCGGTGGCCTTCGCACGGATGTAGGCGTCCGCGACGAGCGGCGGGACGTCCGCCGGTGCGCCGCGCACGACCTCGGCGCCGGAGCGCCGTGCGACGTCGGCCGCACCGTCCGCGTCCAGCAGGGTGCGCTCGGCGGCCGCGCGTCGGTAGACGTCGCGCTCCGCGCCGGTGGGGAGGCCCGGCACCCGTCCGCCGCGCGCGGTGCGGATCGCCGTGGTCGGGTCCACCCCGCCGCGCGCCATCCGCTGGACGGCCGGGTCCTCGATGCTCGTCACGACGACCGCGTGCCGCCGGGACAGCCGGGGGAGCACGGCGAGCAGGTCGCCCGAGGCACCGACGGAGTCGAGGCTCGAGGCGAGGACGACCATGGCGCGCGAGGTCGTGATCGAGTCGACGAGCGCGGGCACGGATGCCCAGTCGGTCGCGGCGAGCCCGGGTTCGGCCATCGCGAGGGCCTCGCCGAAGCGCTGCACGACGTCGGCGCGGGTGGCGCCGTGCACGCGGTCGTGTGCCGTGTCGTCGAGGACCACCAGGTCGACGCGGTCACCGGCGGCAGCCGCGAGGGCGCCGAGGAGCAGCGCCGACTCGATGAACGTGTCGAGTCGGGGCTCGTCGGTGACGCGGCCGGCACCCGCCCGGCCCGCGTCGACCACGACGACGACGCGCCGGTCGCGTTCGGGTCGCCAGGTGCGGACGACGAGGTCCTGCCGCCGCGCGGTCGCGCGCCAGTCGATCGACCGCACGTCGTCGCCGCGCACGTAGTCGCGCAGCGAGTCGAACTCGGTGCCGTGCCCGCGGAGCTGCAGCGTGGTCTCGCCGTCGAGCTCACGAAGACGTGCCAACCGTGACGGCAGGTGCCGCCGGGAGCGGAACGGCGGCGTCACGACCAGTTCGCCCGGGGCCGCGACGACCCGCTGCCGTGCGGCGAGGCCCAGGGGACCGAAGGACCGCACGGCGACCCCGGTGGTGCGGCGGCGACCACGACGGAACGGCGTGAACCGCATCCGGGCCGTCCGACGTTCCCCGGCGGGGACCGTCATCCGGATCCGACGGGGACGGTGTCCGGCCGACGGCTCCCACATGTCCCGGACCACACCGCGGATCGTCCGGGCGCCGTCGTTGGCGAGCACGAGGGTGCCGTCCGCGGTGCTGTCGCGCCGAGCGAGCCGCGGCATCCGACGCTCGACGCGGACCCGTCGCAGGTCGGCGGCGAGCACGACGTCGAGCGCCGCGGCGAGCAGCACCACCCCGACCCACGCCAGACCGGCCCACCCACTGCCGAGCAGCACGGTGGGCACGAGGGCGACGGCGAGGAGCGCGACGAACCGGCCGGAGACCGCCACTAGATCGGCACCCGCACCTGCTCGAGCACCTGCTGGAGCACGCCGTCGGCGCCGACGCCCTCGAGCTCCGCGTCGGCGGCGACCCGCAGGCGGTGCCGCCAGACCGGCAGGGCCATGGCCTGCACGTGGTCCGGGGTGATCGCGTCGTAGCCGGTGAGCCACGCCCAGGCCTTGGCGGCCGCGAGCAGTGCCGTCGCACCGCGGGGGCTCACGCCGACGCGGACGGACGGTGCCTGCCGGGTGGCCCGGGCGAGGTCGACGATGTAGGCGAGCACGTCGTCGCGGGCCCCGACACCGCGGACGGCACGCTGCGCACGGATCACCTCGTCGACGCCGACCACCGGGGTGATGCCGGCCGACCGGACGTCGCGCGGCACGAATCCGTCGGCGTGGCGTCGGAGCACCTGCCACTCGACGTCGCGCGGCGGGATGTCGAGGGTCAGCTTCATCAGGAACCGGTCGAGCTGCGCCTCGGGCAGCGTGTACGTGCCCTCGAACTCGATCGGGTTCATCGTCGCGGCGACGAAGAAGGGGTCCGGCAGCGCCCGGGCGTCGCCGTCGACGCTCACCTGGCGTTCCTCCATCGCCTCGAGCAGGGCCGACTGGGTCTTCGGCGGCGTGCGGTTGACCTCGTCGGCGAGCAGGACGTTCGTGAAGACGGGACCCTCGCGGAACGGGAACGTGCCGGTCGAGGCGTCGTAGACGAGCGACCCGGTGACGTCGCCGGGCATCAGGTCCGGGGTGAACTGGATGCGCTTCGTGTCGAGCGTCATCGCGGCGGCGAGGCTGCGGACGAGCAGGGTCTTCGCGACACCGGGGACGCCCTCGAGCAGCACGTGCCCCTGTGCGAGGAGTCCGACGATCATGCCGGAGACCGCGCCCTCCTGGCCGACGACGGCCTTGGCGACCTCGGTGCGGACCCGGCCGAACGCGTCGCGCAGGTCGGAACCGTCCGAGGACGTGGGGTCGTGTTCCGGTGCGGTGTGTTCGGTGGTGGCAGGGGGCAGGTCGGTCACGGTCGTGCTCCTGGTCGGTCGGGGTCGGAGGTCGGTCGGTCGCCGGAGGTCGCCCGGCGGACGGCGCGTTCGAGGTCGTCGAGGGCGGCGGTGCCGTCGACGAGCGCACGGTCGTCGTCGGTGGTCCCGCCGACGAGCAGGGCTCCGACACGGGTGTGCGGGATGCCGGTGGCCTGGGCCGCGGTCCGGACGACCTCGTCGACGTGTGCCGAGCGGGGCAGACCGAGCATCCTGCCGATGCGGCGGACGGCGGCGACGCGCAGGGTGTCGAGGGCGTGGGTGCGGTCGCGGGTGCGGGCGTACATCCGGGCGCGCCCCTCGGTGGTCTCGGCAGCACGGACGACGACGGGCAACCGTTCGACGACGAGGGGGCCGAGCCGTCGGCCCCGCCAGACGCCGGCCGCCACGGCGACGAGGGCGAGCAGAGCGAGCGCGCTCGGGACCCACGGCGGGGCGAGCTCGCCGAGGGTCGGAGCGGCGTCGGGGGTGCCGACGGCCGGGGTGTACCAGACGAGCCGCTCGTCGGCGCCGAGCAGGCCGAGGGCGAGCGCGGCGTTCCCGGCGGTGGCGATCGTGTCGTTCCGGAACGCCGAGGTGGTGCCGAGCAGCGTGACGTCGCCGCCGGGCGTGGCGGTGCGCACGAGACCCCAGACCCGGGAGCCGCCCTCGCCCGTCGGCGCGCACCGTTCGGCGGCGTCGTCGTGCACGGTGTACCCGGAGCCGGCGGTGGTGACCCGGCCTGCCGAGGCCGCCGCCGGGATCCCGCACGAGGCCGTCGAGACGGTGGCGTCACCGTCGACCTGGACCGCCGGGTCGACCCGGAGTCCGAGTGCCTCGAGTCCGGCGCCGCTCGTGCCCACGACCACGACGTGCCGGGCCGTGCGGGCGATGCGTTCCGCGACGGCCGGGTCGAGCGCACCGTCCGCGTCGTCGATGAACACCGTGCCGCCGTCGATGCCGCCGACGCCGTCGACGGTGTCGGTGACGGAGACCGCGGTGCCCCGTTGCTCGAGCACCCGGACCAGGGCGGCCGAACCACTGGCCGTCGTCGAGGTCGGGTCGAGTGCGCGCGGTGCGTCCGGGTCGGTGCCCTGCACGAGGGCGGTCAGGGCGGCGAGCAGGACGCCGACCAGGACGATGGCGACCCAGAACCCGACGCGGAACCGGCGTCCCTCGGCCGGAGCCGGAGCGTGAGCCCGCGCCGGCCCGGCGCTCGTCCGCGTGGCGGTGTCGGTCGTCATGCCGGCACCACCGGTCCGTCGGCCCGGGCGGGCCGGGCCTGCCGGACGGAGCGCTCGGTGTCGAGCACGCGGAGGGCAGCGGCCTCGTCGGCCTCGGCACCGAGGTACCGCACCGCGTCGAAGGCGGTCGCTGCCGCATCGAGCGCACCCGCCGACGCGGGGAACGGCACGGCGCCCCGTGCGGCGATCGTCCGCGCGGTGGCTCCGGGCACGTCGGGCACCAGGTCGCGTTCGCCGAGCCCTCTGGCGATCGCGCGGAACCCGTCGAGCACCGCTGCCGACCAGTCGGCGCGACGGACGGCGGCCTGGGCCGCTTCGAGGAGTTCCCGGGCGGAGCGCAGGTCGTCGGCGTCGAACACCCCGCCGGTGTCGCCGTCACCGGCCCGGGCGCGTCGGCGGGGAAGCCCGCGGGCGACGACGACGAGCACGACGACGGCGACGAGCACCACGATCGCGATCACGAGCGCGGTGCGTGCCGCAGCGGGCGAGTCGAGGCCGTCGGCACGGAGCGACCCGAGCCAGTCGAGGAAGGAGCGCGAGGCACGGTCCCACCACGTCGGCCGGGCACCGTCGTAGGCGGCGCGGTCGAGTTCGCGCTCGAGCAGGCGACGCGCCTCGTCCGGGTCGACCGCCGTCACGCGGAGCCGTCCGGCGGCGCCTGGCCCGGACCCTGCTGCCACGGCTGCTGCTGCTGACCGGGCTGCCACGGCTGCTGCTGCGCCTGCCACTGCTGCGCCTGCCACTGCTGACCGCCCCACTGCTGCTGCGGCGGCCACGGCGGGCGCGCGACGGGCGCGGACGGCGCGAACGGGTCGGCCGGCTGCCCGGAGTCCAGGTGCGACGCGATCCGCTGGTCGAGGGCCTCGGTGCGGATCCGCCGGTCGACGGCGAGGAACGTGGTGATCGACGCGCTCAGCACGTCGGTGATGCACTGCACCGCGATCGCGAGCAGGCTGCCGACGACGATGGCGATGCCCGCACCGGTGCCGACTCCCGACGTGCCTCCCATCTGGCCGAGGGGGTCGAAGGTGCCCCCGATGAGCACGACGCCGATGGTGAGCGGGATCGACGCGATGGACGCCGCGAACACGAACACGAGCTGCACGAGCAGCAGGATGCCGAAGGTCCGCCAGAAGGCCCCGCGTGTCAGACGCCACGACTGTGCGGCTGCGGCGAAGACCGGCCGGCCCTCGAGCGCGATGGTCGGGACGGTGAGCACGAAGCGCGTGGCGAGCCACACGACGACGACACCGATGCCGAGCACGAACAGCACGAGCGCCAGCACGAACCACCCGGTGCCGGAGTCGGCGGCACCCATGGCCGCGAACACCCCGAAGAACACGAGTCCGGCCAGGATCGCGAGGACCACGCCGGCCCCGATCTGCACGAGCATCCACGCGACGACGGACCACCGGCGGCCGGCGAGCAGCGCCCACAGCCCCCGGAACGTGGCGCGACGGCCGAGCACCCGCTGCCCGGTGTCCGCGGCGACCGGCGCCACCAGGAACCCGCGACCGAGGTAGGCGAGGAACGGCAGCACGACCGAGAGCAGTGCCGTGAGCGTCAGCGTGCCCGCGACCACCGAGTCGGCACCGCTGCCGCCGTCGAGCGCCGAGAACATCCGCGACTGCAGCGCCTGCTGGCCGAACGTGCTGGCCAACGTCGAGAGCAGACCGAGCACACCGCTCAACAGCACACTCCACAGCAGCAGCACGCGGGCGTTCCGGCGGAAGACCATGAAGGCGCCGGCCAGGATGTCCCCGAGGCCGAGCGGGCGCAGCGGGATCACCGGACGCGAGCCGCCGGACGGGCCGCCCGGTCGCCCCGGACCCGGCCCCGGGGCGGGCTGCGGCGGCACGGAGAAGCGGGGCGGGCCTCCAGGCAGGGGTCCTGGTCCCTGCGCCGGTCCGGACGCCGGCGGCGTCGGCGCACCCTGCTGCCCACCGCCCGGTGTGTGCCAATCGGACATGACTCCAGCCCCCTCGTCGTGTCGGACCGTGCCAGCGATGCACGGTCCACCCCCATCCTGGCGGAAAACCCGGCGCGGCGGGGCCTCGGCTATCGTGTGGGGACACGTGCCGACCACGGCACCCGCACGCCACCCGGAGTCCAGATCACATGACACCGCGCATCCTCGTCGTCGACGACGACCAGGCCCTCTCCGAGATGATCGGCATCGTGCTCCGCTCCGAGGGGTACGAACCCGAGTTCAGCGCCGACGGCAACGACGCCGTCGACGCGTTCCACGCCACCAAGCCGGACCTCGTCCTGCTCGACGTCATGCTGCCCGGCATCGACGGCATCGAGGTGTGCAAGCGCATCCGCGCCGAGAGCGGCACGCCCATCATCATGCTCACCGCGAAGAGCGACACCGCCGACGTCGTCCTCGGGCTCGAGAACGGTGCCGACGACTACGTCGTGAAGCCCTTCAACCCGAAGGAGCTCGTCGCCCGCATCCGGACCCGTCTGCGACCGAGCGCGTCCGACGCGACCGTCCTGCACGTCGGCGACGTCACGGTCGACGTCGCCGGGCACGAGGTGCGCCGCGGCGACACCGTGATCGCGCTCACGCCGCTCGAGTTCGACCTGCTCCGGGCGCTCGCCGAGAAGCCGAACCAGGTGTTCACCCGCGAGATGCTGCTCGAGCAGGTCTGGGGCTACCACTACAAGGCGGACACCCGCCTGGTGAACGTGCACGTGCAGCGGCTCCGCGCGAAGATCGAGCACGACCCGGACAACCCGAAGACCGTCACCACGGTCCGCGGCGTCGGGTACCGCGCCGGAGGAGCCTGAGCACCGTGCCGCCCTCGACGCGCCCGTCGGGCTCGGCACGCTCCGGCCGGGTCGGTGGGGCCGGCGGCGCCGGTGGGGCCGGCAGCACCACCGTCTCGATCGGTGTCGTCGACCGCAGCCGTCGCCGGATGCGACGCTGGCTCCGACGCGCCTGGCGTCCGATCGCCTACCTGTGGCGGCGCTCGCTCATGTTCCGCTCGGTCGCCATCACCGTGATGACGACGGGACTCGCGGTGGCGATCATCGGCACCGCGGTCATGGTGAGCATCTCGACGAACGTCTACTCGCAGCGCCGCGACCAGATCGAGTCGGAGTCGGCCCGGGCCACCATCGTCGCCCAGGGGATCTTCGACGCGGCGACCGCAGCCGAGGACAACAACCAGTCCGAGCTCGAGACCCTGCAGAACGAGGCGCAGCAGGCGATCCTGTCGAACACGACGAGTCCGGGTGGCACGAGCATCGCCATCGAGCGGAGCCCGGACCAGTCCACCCCGCAGACGCTCCAGACGATCGCCAGCCAGGACTTCCCGGACGCGGTCATCACGGATGCCCTGCGCAAGGAGGTCGGGCAGAACACCGGTCGGCTCAGCCTGCAGCCCGTCGAGCTCGACGACGACGGGCGCCGGGTGCCGGGCCTCGCCGTCGGGTCCACACTGCAGATCCCGAGCGCCGGCCAGTACGAGCTCTACCTGGTCTACGACCTGTCCGACGCGCAGCAGACCCTGGACTTCGTCTCCCAGACGCTCTCCATCGGCGGTGTGGCCCTGATGGTGCTCATCGCCCTGGTCACGTCGCTCGTCGTCCGGCTCGTCGTCGTGCCGATCCGCGGTGCCGCCGAGACGAGCCGGAAGATCGCCGCGGGGCGCCTCGACGAGCGCATCCCGGTGCGCGGCCAGGACGACCTGGCGACCCTGGCACGGAGCTTCAACGGGATGGCCGAGGCGGTCAGCCGCCAGATCACCCAGCTGGCCGAGCTCTCCCGCGTGCAGCAGCGCTTCGTGTCCGACGTCTCGCACGAGCTGCGCACGCCGCTCACCACCATCCGCCTCGCCGGCGACATGCTCTACGACTCCCGGCACGCGTTCGAACCGTCGGTCGGCCGGTCCGCCGAGCTCCTGCACGCCCAGGTGGAGCGGTTCGAGCTGCTCCTCGCCGACCTGCTCGAGATCTCCCGCTACGACGCGCAAGCGGTGCAGCTCGACACCGAACCGTCGGTGCCGGCGGCGCTCGCCGCGGACATCGTCGAGGAGTTCCGCCCGCTGGCCGAGCGTGCCGGCATCGACCTGCAGCTCGCGACCCCCGGCGGACACACCACGATGCGGCTCGACGCCAAGCGGGTCCGCCGGATCCTGCGCAACCTCGTCGGCAACGCCATCGAGCACGGTGACGCGAAGCCGGTGCAGGTCGTCGTCGACAGCGACGCACGAACCGTCGCCATCGCCGTCCGCGACCAGGGCGTCGGCATGCCGCCGGAGGACGCCGCACGGGTGTTCGACCGGTTCTGGCGGGCCGACCCGAGCCGGAAGCGCACCATCGGCGGCACCGGCCTCGGTCTGGCCATCAGCCTCGGCGACGCGAAGCTCCACGGCGGGCGCATCGACGTGTGGTCCCGACCGGGCGAGGGCTCGACGTTCGTGCTCACCCTGCCCCGCAACGAGCAGGGCACCACCGCCACCTCGGCCATCCCGCTGCCCGAGCTCGACGAGTCGTACGACGGCCCCCGCGCCGTGCGAGAGGAGTCCTGATGCGCCACCGGATCCGCCACGTCCTCGCCGTCGCGCTCGCCGCGGTCAGCTTGCTCGCGGTCACCGCCTGCGCGGCCATCCCGACCGACGGTGCCGTCCGCACCGGGCAGACGATCAAGGACGAGTCACTCTCGGGCGTCGACTTCCGGCCGGACAAGCCGATCACCGGGTCCGACCAGACGGCGATCCTCCGCGGGTTCATTGCCGCCGCCACCGGCGCCCAGGACAACTACGCCATCGCCCGGCAGTTCCTGGCCGCCGACTTCGCCCAGCAGTGGAACCCACGGCAGGGCGTCACGATCCGCGACGGCAGCGGCACCGTCGAACGCGCCGACGACCGCGAACTCACCTACACGATGACGGCCAGCGCCACGGTCGACTCCGAAGGGGAGTACACCCAGGCCGTCCGCCCGACCTCGTCGACGCTGACGTTCCAGTTCGTCCGCGAGGACGGCGAGTGGCGCATCGCCTACGCCCCGGACGGCATCATCCTGTCGCCGGTCAGCTTCGAGTCGGTGTTCCAACCGCACGCGCTGTACTTCTACGACCCCACCTACAGGTTCCTGGTGCCCGACCAGCGCTGGTTCCTCGCCCGGTCCTCCACGAGCACGCGCATCGCGAGCGCCCTGCTCGCCGGCCCCACCGACTGGCTGAAGGGCGCCGTCGTCTCGTCGTTCCCGGAGGGCACCCAGCTGTCCCTCAACGCGGTGACGATCGACAGCGGCACGGCCCTCGTCGACCTGTCGCGCGACGCCCTGGGCGCGAGCACCGTCGACAGGGTCCGGATGCGCGAACAGCTCAGCAAGTCGCTTGCCTCGGTCGCCACCATCTCGTCGGTCTCGATGACGATCGAGGGCGCGACGCTGTCGGTGCCGGACTCCGGGGGAGCGGACGCCCAGCAGAACCCCGACGTCGATCCCCGACCCCTGGTCGACGAGGACGGCGTCGTCGGCTACGCCGCCTCGGGAACCGGCAAGGTCGCCGAACTCGGCAGCGGCGTCGGCGCCGCGATCGCCGGCCTCGACCCGACGTCGATCGCCCTGTCGGCGTCCGGCACCACCGCCGCCGTCGGCAACCGGGACGGCGTCATCGTCGTGCGCGGCAAGGACCGCCTGCGCGTCGATGCCCGCGAAGGCCTCATCGCCCCCGCCGTCGACGACCTCGGCTTCGTCTGGGTGGGACAGCAGTCCGACACCCGCCGCATCACCGCGTACGGGCTCGGCGGCGACCCCCACCAGGTGCGCACCACCCTGCCGCGCGGCGACCTCGTGTCGTTCCAGGTGTCCCGCGACTCCACCAGGGCCCTCGCACTCATCGAGACCTCGGACGGCCCCGGCCTGTACGTGATGGCGATCATCCGGGGGTCCGACCGGTCACCGACCTCGTTCGGCGCCCCGGTCCGGGTGCAGGCGGCCAGCGGCACCGCGGTCGACGCCGCATGGGTGAACGACACCGACGTCGCCTCGGTCGGGCAGACCCCCACCGGTCCGAACATCGTGCGCACGACGATCGGCGGCAAGTCGAGCACCCTGCCGAAGCCCGACGGGCGCGCCACCGCCATCAGCGGCGGCGGCGGCGGCGCGCTGTTGCTCCGGATGTCGGACGGCGACGTCCTGCAGTCCACCGGGGGTGGCTGGGACACGACGGGCGTCACCGCCGACGTGCTCGGCGTCCAGCGCTGACGCGACGGTCCTCCACACCCCAGCCGGCCTGGAGGCCCGTCCACCGTCCGGCACCACGGCCCACCACCACCGTCCGGTCACCACCACAGTCGTGGGCATGCCCCCTGACGACGACTCCACCCCGTGGCGTGATGCCCTGCTCGCCGTGCTCGGGCTCTTCCTGCCCGTCACCTGCCTGGGCTGCGGCCGCCAGGACCGCGCGCTCTGCCCACCGTGCCGGGCGGCGCTCGCAGCACGGCCCCGGCGGGTCCGGCTGGTCGCCGGTGTCCGGCTCGACGCGGCCTTCGAGTACGAGGGGCTGGTCCGCACCCTGGTCCTCGAGCTCAAGCTCCGGGGGCGGGTCGACGTCGCCCGTCCGCTCGGCGTCCGCTTCGGTGCACTCGTCCGTGCGGCGCTCGCCGCGGCCCCGGACGGCACCGTGGTGCTCCGGGTGCCGCCGTCCCGGGCGGGTGCCCGACGACGTGGGTTCGACCCGGTCGTGCTGCTGCTCGCCCGTGGTGGTGTCCGGCACACGGGGCGTCTCGTCCGCACCGCGGCCGGACGACGGCGATCCGGACCGGGACAGAAGGAGCGGTCGGCGGTGGAACGCGTCGCGGCGACCGTCGGGACCCTGCACGCGACCGGCGTCGACGGCCGCGATGTCGTGCTCGTCGACGACGTCGTCACGACGGGCGTCACGATGGCCGAGGGCGTCCGCGCGGTGCGGGCCGCCGGTGGCCGGGTGGTGCGCTGCGTCGCCGTGGCGACCGTCGACGCCTGACGCCTGGTGAACACCCGGTGGCCGCTGTGTGTCCGGTGAGTGTCCGACGGACTCGCCGCCTCCCCGTGACGCCGACGGTGCGCCGGGTCTAGCCTCGCGACAAGGCGTTCGGGTCGCCGGACGGAGGCGACGCGCCGACACTGGATGGGAGCCGCCACATGGACGTGACGATCACGGGCCGGAACGTCGGGGTCACCGACCGTTTCCGCACCTACGTCGAACAGAAGTCCGAGAAGATCGACGTGCTCGCCGACCGCGCCCTCGCCTTCGAGGTGCGCATCAGCCGCCACAACGAGAAGTCGAGCGGCAGCCAGGGCGAGGACCGCGTGGAGCTCACGCTGATCGGACCGGGGCCGCTCGTGCGGGCCGAGTCCGCGGCGTCGGACAAGTACGCCGCCTTCGACCTCGCCTTCGCGCGGATCATGGAACGCCTCCGTCGGGCGCGTGACCGCCGCAAGGTGCACCACGGTCGGCACCGCCCCACCTCGGTCGCCGAGGCCGCCGGCAGCGGCTTCGACGGCATGGGTGTCGTCCCGGCCGACGGCAAGCTCATCGAGGACGTCGCGACCGGTGCCGTCCCGGTCGTCGACCAGGAGGCCGCCGAGGACGAGAACGAGGTCTACAGCCCGGTCGTCATCCGCCACAAGGTCTTCGAGGCCGCCCCGATGACGGTCGACGACGCCCTGTACTACATGGAGCTCGTCGGGCACGACTTCTACCTGTTCCTCGACGCCGAGACCCGTCGTCCGAGTGTCGTGTACCGACGCAAGGGCTGGGACTACGGGGTGATCGGCATCGACGAGGTGCCCGCCGGCCAGGCGTCGGCCGACGTGGACGCCGACGCGGAGCGTGCAGCCGCGATCGCCTGACCCCGACGCGGAACCTGCGTTCCGCACCGTGTGCGCGGCCCGTTCGCGGGCCGCGCACACCCGTGTCCGCCACAGCCGCGCCGCTCACAGCGCCGTGCGTTCGCGGGTTGCTAGCATGACTGGTCGATCGGGCGCGCAGGTCGCGCGCGACGACCTCGTAAGGAGTTCACGTGGCAAACGTGCTGGAGAAGGTCCTCCGCATCGGCGAAGGACGAACCCTCCGTCGGCTGAAGGCGTACGCCTCGGCCATCAACGACCTCGAGGACGACTTCTCGAGCCTCACCGACGAGGAACTCCACGACGAGACCAAGGAGCTGCGCGAGCGGTACGCCAACGGCGAGACCCTCGACGACCTCCTGCCCGAGGCGTTCGCCGCTGTTCGAGAAGCCGCGAAGCGGACCCTCGGCATGCGGCACTTCGACGTGCAGCTCATGGGCGGCGCGGCCCTGCACCTCGGCAACATCGCCGAGATGAAGACCGGTGAGGGCAAGACCCTCGTCGCGACGACCGCCGCGTACCTCAACGCGATCCCGTCGCGCGGGGTGCACGTCATCACGGTCAACGACTACCTGGCGTCGTACCAGTCCGAGATCATGGGCCGCGTCTTCCGCGCGCTCGGCATGACCACCGGCTGCATCATCGCGAACCAGACCCCGGCCGAGCGCCGCGAGCAGTACGCCGCCGACATCACGTACGGCACGAACAACGAGTTCGGCTTCGACTACCTGCGCGACAACATGGCGTGGCAGGCGTCCGACATGGTGCAGCGCGGTCACTTCTTCGCCGTCGTGGACGAGGTCGACTCGATCCTCATCGACGAGGCCCGCACGCCGCTCATCATCTCCGGTCCGTCCTCGGGCGAGGCCAACCGCTGGTTCACCGAGTTCGCCTCGATCGCCAAGCGCCTCACCCCGGGCGAGGACTACGAGGTCGACGAGAAGAAGCGCACCGTCGGCGTCCTCGAGCCCGGCATCGAGAAGGTCGAGGACTACCTCGGCATCGAGAACCTCTACGAGTCGGCGAACACCCCGCTCATCTCGTTCCTGAACAACTCCATCAAGGCCGTCGCCCTGTTCAAGAAGGACAAGGACTACGTCGTGATGAACGGCGAGGTGCTCATCGTCGACGAGCACACCGGCCGCATCCTGATGGGCCGCCGCTACAACGAGGGCATCCACCAGGCGATCGAGGCGAAGGAGGGCGTCGAGGTCAAGGCCGAGAACCAGACCCTCGCCACCGTCACGCTGCAGAACTACTTCCGCCTGTACCAGAAGCTCTCCGGCATGACCGGTACCGCCGAGACCGAGGCGGCCGAGTTCATGTCGACCTACAAGCTCGGCGTCGTGCCCATCCCGACGAACAAGCCGATGCAGCGCATCGACCAGACCGACCTCGTCTACAAGAACGAGAAGGCGAAGTTCGAGCAGGTCGCCGAGGACATCGCGGAGCGCCACGAGAAGGGCCAGCCCGTCCTCGTCGGCACCACGAGCGTCGAGAAGTCCGAGTACCTGTCGAAGCTCCTCGCCAAGCAGGGCGTGAAGCACGAGGTCCTCAACGCGAAGAACCACGCACGCGAAGCCGCGATCGTCGCCCAGGCCGGTCGCTTCGGCGCCGTGACCGTCGCGACGAACATGGCCGGTCGTGGTACCGACATCATGCTCGGCGGCAACGCGGAGTTCCTCGCCGTGCAGGAGATGTACGCCAAGGGTCTGTCGCCGACCGAGACCCCCGACGAGTACGAGGCCGAGTGGGACGACGTGTTCGCCCGCGTCAAGGCCGAGGTCGAGGAAGAGGGCGACAAGGTCCGCGCCGTCGGCGGCCTGTACGTGCTCGGCACCGAGCGCCACGAGTCGCGGCGCATCGACAACCAGCTGCGTGGCCGGTCCGGCCGCCAGGGTGACCCGGGCGAGAGCCGCTTCTACCTGTCGCTGACCGACGACCTGATGCGCCTGTTCAACTCCGGTGCCGCCGAGAGCCTGATGGGCCGCTCGAACGTCCCGGACGACCTGGCGATCGAGAACAAGCTCGTCGGCCGCGCGATCCGGTCCGCCCAGGCGCAGGTCGAGGGCCGCAACGCCGAGATCCGCAAGAACGTCCTGAAGTACGACGACGTCCTGAACCGCCAGCGGGAGGCGATCTACAGCGACCGCCGCCACATCCTCGAGGGCGACGACCTGCACGACCGCGCGCAGTCGTTCCTCAAGGCCGTCATCGACGACGTGATCGACAGCCACACCGGCGAAGGCTCCCCGGACGACTGGGACCTCGACGCCATGTGGACCGAGCTCGGCACGCTCTACCCGATCTCGATCTCCATCGACGAGGTCATCACCGAGGCCGGCTCGAAGGGCAAGGCGTCGCGTGACTTCCTGGCCCGCGAGATCCTCTCCGACGCCAAGCTGGCCTACCAGCAGCGTGAGGAGCTCCTCGGCGACGAGGCGATGCGTGAACTCGAGCGTCGCGTGGTGCTCTCGGTGATCGACCGCCGCTGGCGCGACCACCTGTACGAGATGGACTACCTGAAGGACGGCATCGGCCTCCGCGCGATGGCGCAGCGTGACCCGCTGGTCGAGTACCAGCGCGAGGGCTACGCCCTGTTCCAGACGATGATGGGGCAGATCCGCGAGGAGTCCGTGGGCTACCTCTTCAACCTCGAGGTCCAGGTGCAGTCCGACGGCGAGAACGCGGTGATCGAGGCCAAGGGTCTCGGCGAGGACGAGGTCTCCGGCCTGGAGTACTCGGCACCGTCGATCGACGGCGAGGTCGAGGTCCGCGACGAGAAGGGTCGCCTCGAGCAGGCGGCGACCGCCCGCGCGCAGCGCGCCCAGGCCGAGGCCGAAGCGGCCGCCGAGCCGGAGCAGGGCTCCGCGTTCGGCAACGCGGCCACGGCCTCCGGTCAGGCCGCGGCGAGCAACCGCGCCGAGCGTCGTCAGGCCGCCAAGAAGAACTAGCGTCCACACAGGACGGACAGGAGGCACGGTGCCAGCTGGCACCGTGCCTCCCGTCTGCCCGCCACCCGGCTACAGGACCCCGATCGCGGTCGCCTGCCACCGTCCGTGTCGCTCTTCGAGCCGCATGGCGACCGCCCGAGCGTGACTGCGCGCGTGCACGACCACCGTCGCCTCGGCGACGCCTGCCGCGGGGCGGCAGACGAGCACGCTGCCGACCCGGAGCACGGGGCGCCCGCGTGCCCGCCGACCGGAACCTCGGGCGTGCGCTGCCACCGCGGCCCGCTGCTGCAGGTGGCGTTGCACGTCGTCGCTGATCCACCGGGCGATGCTGTCGACCTCCCGCGCGCCGGTGAGCACCTCGGCGACGCAGAGCCCGAGCGCCCGCGCCGTCGTCGCCGGGTCCGGGAGGCCGGTCGCCACGGCGGGCTCCGGTGCCGGTTCGACGATGCGCAGCGGCGGTGGGTGCGCCGTCGTCGTCTCGTGATCGATGCGGCGTGCCTGCTCTGCCACCCCTGCCCCTTCCGTCGTTGGAGCGAGCGTATGGGGCGTGCGACATACAAAATACTTACCGGTCTGCCCTGTGGACAGGGCGACGTTCTCCACAAGGCGCCGGACCTAGACTGGCTGGGTGTCGACCCTCAGTGACCTCGTCCTCGCGCAAGGCCGTTCCTCGGAAGCAGACGTGGAGTGGCTCCACCTGCTCGTGGGGGACTGGCAGCTCCTCGCCGACCTGTCCTTCGCCGACATGGTGCTCTGGGTCCCGACCGCCGAGGACGGCTCGTTCGTGGCCGTCGCGCACGCCCGACCGAGCTCCGCGGCGACGCTGTTCTACCGCGACATCGTCGGGCAGGAGATCCGCGAGGAGTGGCGCGGCCAGGTGACCGAGAGCTTCGCCGGGTCACGGGTCGTCGATTCCGCCGAGCCGGACTGGTACGAGGACACCCCGACCCGCGTCCGCGCGATCCCGGTGCTCCGCCGCCTGAGCGCGAAGAGCGCCGAGACCACCGAGCGACCGATCGCCGTCGTCACCCGGCACTCCAACCAGGACGAGATGCGGACCCCGAGCCGCCAGGAGCTCAACTTCACCGCGAGCGCGAACGACCTGTTCGGCATGATCGCCACCGGTGACTTCCCGGACCTCGGGGCACCGGCCGGTCCCCGTCGTGGTGCGCCCCGTGCCAGCGACGGTCTGCTGCGCCTCGACACCGCCGGCATCGTCACGTTCGCGAGCCCGAACGGCCTGAGCGCGTTCAACCGGATGGGCTTCGAGGGGGAACTCGAGCGGAAGTCCCTCGCCGAGGTCACCACCGAGCTCATCGGCGCCCAGCTCGACGTCGACGAGTCCCTGCCGCTCGTCGTCACCGGCCGTGCACCGTGGCGGGCCGACATCGAGTCGAAGGGCGTCACGGTGTCGCTCCGCTCGATCCCGCTCCGCGACCACGGTGAGCGCATCGGCGCCATCGTGCTCTGCCGCGACGTGTCCGAGCTGCGGCACCAGGAGCGCGAGCTCATCACCAAGGACGCCACGATCCGCGAGATCCACCACCGGGTGAAGAACAACCTGCAGACGGTGGCGTCCCTGCTGCGGATCCAGGCGCGTCGCACGCACTCGGACGAAGCGCGGACCTCGCTGCAGAACGCCATGCGTCGCGTCGCCGCCATCGCCGTCGTGCACGACACGTTGTCGAGTGGCCTCAGCCAGACGGTGGACTTCGACGAGGTGTTCGACTCGGTGCTCAAGCTCGTGACCGAGGTCGCCGCGTCGCACAACACCACCGTGCACCCGAAGAAGACCGGAGAGTTCGGGGTGCTGCCCTCCGAGGCTGCGACACCACTTGCCCTCGGGCTCACCGAGCTCGTGACGAACGCCGTCGAGCACGGGCTGGACGGCCGTGACGGCGAGGTCGAGATCGTCGCCCGCCGCTTCGACGACCACCTGGAGATCGAGGTCCGCGACAACGGGGTGGGGCTCCCCGAGGGCAAGGTCGGCTCGGGGCTCGGTACGCAGATCGTCCGCACGCTCATCCAGGGCGAGCTCGGCGGCACCATCGACTGGCACACCCTGACGGGCAGCGGCACCGAGGTGACGATCACCATCCCGTTCCGCTGGTTGACCGCCCCCGCTTGACGCCCGGTTCGAGTCCGCAAAACACCGGTGTTCACCGGTCGAACACCCGCGTTCCGGTGTTCGACGCGTGAACACCGGTGTTTTGCAGAAGCCGCTCCGCGCGCACGACGACGCCCGCCGCCCCCGGAGGGACGGCGGGCGTCGTGGTGTCGGGCGACCGGGGTCAGGACGCGCGGCGAGCGCGGGCGGCGCGACGCTTCAGCGCACGACGCTCGTCCTCGCTGA
Source organism: Curtobacterium sp. ME12 (assembly GCF_903970855.1). Lineage (NCBI taxonomy): Bacteria > Bacillati > Actinomycetota > Actinomycetes > Micrococcales > Microbacteriaceae > Curtobacterium > Curtobacterium sp. ME12. Next base: position 31,644 of record NZ_CAJCKD010000019.1, on the reverse strand, counting down.
GACCACCCCAGACACCCGAGTCCTGGTTGTTCTCGAGTGCGTACTGCAGGCACATCTCGGTGACCGTGCAACGCGCACAGACCGACTTGGCCTTCTCGATCTGGTCGACGGCGGGCCCGGTGTTCCCGACGGGGAAGAAGAGCTCGGGGTCTGCGGTGAGGCAGGCAGCCTTGTCACGCCAGTCCATGTGTGGTGCTCCTTGATGTCGATGCTCGAACGGCAGGCCGGGGCCGTGGCTCGGGGGATCGGACCGCTGACCATGCATGCGGCATGGAGGGGACAACTGTGGGGAGGAGTCCGCAGGAAGCGTGTCTGACGCCCGCGAGACGCTCGGGGGAGGAGCGATGAACCACGGGAGACGCACACCACATCGTGCCGTCCAAACGACCTCCAATATCGTTCCATACTGGTAGGGCCAAATCAAGGGTTCCGATGCTGGAGGATCACTGTGCACGACGACACTCCGAACGACACCGATCCCTCCGCAGCCGTCGCGCGCCGGTCGCCGGCGATGCTGGGGCTGCTCGCGGTGGTCGGCCTCGAGTTCCTCGCGCTGGTGGTCGTGACCGTCGTCCTGGTCGTCGAACTGCTCGTCGCCCCGGCCACGAGCATCGCCTCCGGCATCGCCCTCACCGTCCTCGTCGCCATCGCTGCGCTCTGGCTCGGTGCGCTGCTGAACGGCCTGTGGCAGGGCCGGTCGTGGGTGCGCTCCGGGATCATCGTCTGGCAGGTCCTGCAGGGAGCCATCGCGATCGGCGCGTTCCAGGGCGTCTTCCGGGTCGCCGCGGTCGGCTGGGTGCTGCTCGTCCCGGCCCTGCTCGGCATCACGCTGGTGCTGTCGCGGTCGGTGACGGCCGCGCTCGCGCGTCCGGCCGAGTAGCGCGCGCCCCGCACGGGGCGACGCGCCAGCGGCGCGCGGCGCCAGCGCCGGCCGAGCCTGCGAGGGCGGTCTGCAGACAGCGCACTGGAGGCCCGGTGCCGGTTCCGAGAACTGGCACCGGGCCTCCGGTGCGTGGCCGGTCCTCAGGCCAGGCCGAGCTTCTTCCGCAGGCTCGCCACGTGCCCGGTGGCCTTGACGTTGTAGAGCGGCAGCTGGACGGCGCCGTCCTCGTCGACCACGATCGTGGACCGGATCGTGCCGGTGACGATCTTGCCGTAGTTGTTCTTCTCGCCCCAGGCCGCGTACGCCTTGTGCACGGCGAGATCGGGGTCGCTCAGCAGCGGGAAGGTCAGCGCCTGCTCGTGCTGGAACGTCTTGAGCTTCGCCTGCTCGTCCTTCGAGACGCCGAGGACCTCGTAGCCGGCTGCCTGCAGCGAGGACATGTTGTCGCGGAAGTCGCAGGCCTCGGTGGTGCAGCCCGGGGTCGACGCCGCCGGGTAGAAGTACACGATGACCTTCTTGCCGCGCAGGGCAGCCAGGGAGTGCCGGGTGCCGTCCTGGTCGGGCAGCGTGAAGTCGGGGGCGGTGTCGCCGGGGACGAGACGGTCGGTCATGGTGCTCCTTGTTCGCGTCGTGCGCACACGAGTGGTCGTGGGCGCGCGAAACCCATGCTATTGTTGATTCCCGTTGCGGCACGGAAGCCGGAACATGCACCTCTAGCTCAATTGGCAGAGCAACTGACTCTTAATCAGTGGGTTCTCGGTTCAAGTCCGAGGGGGTGCACCGCAGAACGAACGCCCCGGCTCATCGAGTCGGGGCGTTCGTGCGTTCCGGGCAGGTTCTCACGCCGAAGCGGTGACACGCCCGAGGTGTGCAGGAACCGCGGATTCAGTCGGCGGGGACGTCGACGATCCGCTCCTCGCCGATGACGGGTTCGAGCGAACCGGCTGACGCGGCGGCGAGGTCGGCGGTCAGGGCTCCGAGCGCCTCGCGGGGGACCCACACCTCGAAGGTCGCCGCCCGACCGTACTCGGTCGGACCGAGCGTCGCGTGGTGGTGCCGGACCCAGTCGCGCAGCACGTTGTCGAGCCGCCCGGCGTCGGCGTGGTCGACGTCGAAGCGCACCTGCGTCAGGGCCTCGCGACGCACGAGGACCGCCGTGTCGAGTGCCTCGGACACCGAGGTCGAGTAGGCCCGGACCAGTCCGCCGGCACCGAGCTTCACCCCGCCGAAGTACCGCGTGACGACTGCGACGACGTCGGTCAGACCGCGGCGTCGCAGGACCTCGAGCATCGGCACACCCGCTGTGCCGGAGGGCTCCCCGTCGTCCGACGAACGCGCCTGGTCGCCGAGCACGCCGGTGACCATCGCCGTGCAGTTGTGCCGGGCGTCCCAGTACCGCCGGCGGACCTCGGCGATCACGCGGTCGGCGTCCTCGACCCCGGACACCGGTGCGACGGTGGTGATGAACCGGGACTTCGTGATGACGAGCTCGTGCTCGACCGGCGCCGCGACGGTGGCGGGGAAGCGGCGGGGCATGCCCACGAGGGTAGCGGCGCGCGTGCCGGGCGCCCGCGCTAACATGGCGTCCACGCGCCGGACCCACAGGTCGCGCGGACACGGCTGGGGAGGAGTCCGAGATGGACACGGGTGATCTGAAGGGCGGGGCGCTCGACGCCGCCGAGCTCGCGCGCCGCCTCAACCTGCTCCTCGACTTCGAGGAGTCCCAGCGTGGCGCTCCGGTGCCGTTCTCCTCCATCGAGGAGTACGTCGCGGCCCACGGTGGGTCGCTGTCGCGGGCGAAGTGGACCTACATGCTCTCCGGCGACGGCCGCCGCAACCGCGACACCGAGCTCCTGCGCCTGCTGGCCGGGTACTTCGAGGTCGACGAACGCTTCCTGCTCGAGGACAGCGAGGTACCGGAACGGATCGGTGCCCAGCTCGCCCTCGTCCGGTCCCTGCGGTCCGCGCGCGTGAGCGGCTTCGCGGCCCGGACCTTCCCCGGCGAACTCTCACCCGACGCGTTGCGGCGCATCGCCGAGGTGCTCGAGGAGGAATCACAGCGGGGGAGCGTCGCATGACCGATGCCCTCATCGAGGCGTTCTGGGCTCGTGGTGCCGCCGAGGGGTGGTCGGACGTCGACCAGGCCGTCGCCGCCGCGGCTGACGTCGTCGGCAAGCCGATCGTGGTGCGCGAGGAGTCGTTCCTGGCTGCCGAGCCCGTGTGCGGCTTCGTGGCCACCCTCGAGCACGCGCACCTCGTGATGATCTCGCCGACCTCTTCACCGACCTTCCGGTCGTTCGTCATCGGCCACGAGCTCGGGCACGTCCTGCACCGGCACCAGGAGCACGCGTCGCAGAGCGCCTACATCCGCGACGTCATCCCCGACCTGCCCGAGTACAAGGTGGAGCGGGCACTCGCCCGGGGGATGTTCTCGAACACCTACGAGCACGAGGCCGAGGTCTTCGCGGACCGCCTGGCCACCGTGATCCGTCGGCACCGCGGCCGCCCGAGCGCCTTCCGCGGGGTCTTCGGGTGATCATCGCCGTCGTCCAGGCGGTGCTGCTCATCGTCGGGACGATCGTGCTGTTGGTCCTGCAGCGTGGGCAGGACCGCACCCTGGCGTTCACGTTCCTGCTGTTCGCCGCCACCATCGTGACGAACGTCGACCCGCTGTACCGGTGGCTCGACCCGCTGCTGGGCGGGCACAACGTCGTGACCCTCATCAGCGACTGCCTCATGGTGGCCGGGACGAGCACGCTGCTGTGGGGCGTGGCGAAGGCGGTCGGCGCGGCGCGCCCGTGGCTCCGGAACGCGGTCGTGGTCTCCTTCGCCGCGGTCGTCGTGGTGGTCGTCGTCGCGTTCACGGTGCTCGACAAGCCCGCGACCACGACGACGTTCATGCTCGACGCCGGCTCGCACCCGGCGGCGACGGTCTACGCGATCGCGCAGACCGTCTACCTCGGAGTCGCCCTCGGGGCGACGGGGTTCATCTGCGTGCTCCACCTGCGCGAGGCCCGGACGACCACCGACCTGGTGGGACTGTGGGTGCTGGTCCTCGGTGGGGTGCTCGGGGTCGTCCGCATGGTCGTGGTCGTCGTGATGGACGTCGCGCACGTCACCGGCGACCTGGACGTCACGCACGCGCTCTCGCTGCCCTACGACGTCACCACGCCGGGAGCCGTGCTGTGCGTGGCGTCCGGCATGCTCCTGCTCGTCGTCGGGCGCCGGATCTCCCGCCGACGTCGGGCACGCCGCGTCGACGATGCACTGCGCCTCCTCGCGCCGCTGCACGACCGTGTCGGCGTTGACAACGCCTACCCGCCCACCGACGACCCCGCGACCCGGCTCAGCCGCCGCATCGTCGAGATCAACGACGGCGTCCGGGGTGCACGGGCGTCCCTGACCGGCGCCGAGCGTGCCGCCCTCGCGGACGCCGAAGCCGCGCTCGAGACCGCGTAGTCCCTCGACGCTGTCGAGCAGGCCGTGTACAGTCTGTAGCAAGTGCTACAGATCCTGTGGCCTGCCGGGTCGGGACTCGGCCGCGTTGGGGGCGGCCGAGCACCACCCGCCCGGCGTCGCCGTACCGGCATCGTCGCCGCGGACGTTCACTAGGATCGTCCCGTGCTCGTCTTCGCCGCAGTCGTCCTGTTCATCGGCGCCGTCTTCAACGTCGTCACCTGGCCGCGCTTCTTCCAGCGCGTCGCGAAGGACTCCCGTGCCCGCGACGCCGCCGGCAAGCCGACGACGTTCTACACGGTGCACCTCGTGCTCCTGCTCCTCGCGCTCGCCATCGCCGTCGCCTCCGTGATCGCAGGGATCCTGCTGCTGGTCTGAGCCCGCCGAGGCGGCGCGGCCCTGGTCCGGACCACCGTCGGACGGGAGGCCCGTGGCGGCGCCGCCACTGGCCTCCCGTCCGCCCCGCCGCACTCGCCGGCCGCTTCAGGCCTGCTTCAGCGGGGCACGGCAGGATCGACCCCATGCGTGTGCTGGTGGTCGACGACGAGGTCCGGCTCGCCGACGGCGTGCGCCGCGGCCTCGAGGCCGAGGGGTGGGCGGTCGACGTCGCGAACGACGGCGTCGACGGGCTGTGGCACGCGCGGGAGTTCCGCTACGACGCGATCGTGCTCGACCTGATGATGCCCGGCCTGAGCGGCTGGGCCGTGTGCGCGCAGCTCCGCGCGGACGGCGACTGGACCCCCGTGCTCATGCTGACCGCCAAGGACGGCGAGTGGGACCAGGTCGAGGCGCTCGACGCGGGCGCCGACGACTACGTCACCAAGCCGTTCTCGCACCCGGTGCTCGTCGCACGGCTGCGGGCGCTCGTCCGACGGGGTGCGCGTGAGCGCCCCACCGTGCTGACGCTGGGCGACCTGGTGGTCGATCCCGCAGCCCGCACCGTGGTTCGCGGCGAGACCCCGGTCGAGCTGACCAGCCGCGAGTTCGCCGTGCTCGAGTACCTCGCACGGCACCCGGGTCAGGTCCGGTCGAAGCGCGACGTCATCGAGAACGTCTGGGACGTCGACTTCGAGGGGGATCCGAACATCGTCGAGGTGTACGTCGGGCACCTCCGCCGGAAGCTCGACCGGCCGTTCGGGCGCGCCGCGATCAAGACGGTCCGTGGCGCCGGGTACCGCTTGGCGGCGGACGGTGGCTGAGCGGCCGGCCCCCCGTGTGAGCGGGGCCACACCGAACCGGCCTCGTCGCCCCCGGTCGGTCCGGGCACGCACCACCCTCGGCGCCGGGGTCGTCGTCCTCGCGGCGCTGGTCATCGGTGCCGTCGCGTTCGTACTCGTGCTGCGGCTCGTGCTGCTCGACGGCGTGCGCACCTCGGCCGAGGCCGGTCTCGAGCAGGTGTCCTCCCGGGTCGAAGCGGACGGTGCGGCCGCAGTGACCGGCTACGAGGACGTCCTGGTGCAGGTGATCGGCGACGGCGGGGCGGTCCTGGCGCACGGCGAGGACGCCGACGGGGCCGCCCTGCCGACCGCCGACGAGTCCCGGTGGACCCACGACGGCGAACGCTGGCTGCTCGTCGCGGACGACGTGGACCTGCCCGGCGGCGGCGAGGCGACGCTCGTCTACGGCGCCACGCTCGACCAGGCCGACACCGCGGTCCGCACCGCCGTCGCGCTCCTCGCCGTGGGGGTACCCGTGCTGGTGCTCCTGCTGGTCGCGGTCACCTGGGCCGTCACAGGACGCTCGCTGCGGCCCGTGGAGCGGATGCGCACCGAGGTCGAGACGATCCGGGCGGCCCGTCCGGACGCCCGGGTCGAGGTGCCCGACACCGGCGACGAGGTCGCCCGGCTCGCGAGCACCATGAACGCCATGCTGGACCGACTCGAACGGTCTGCCGAGAGCCAGCGGCGCTTCGTGTCCGACGCCTCCCACGAACTCCGGTCGCCGATCGCGTCGATCCGGCAGCATGCCGAGGTCGCCGTCGCGCACCCGGAGCGGACCGAGGTGGCCGACCTCGCCGACGTCGTCCGGTCCGAGGCGGTGCGCCTGCAGGACCTGGTCACCGGGCTGCTCGAGCTCTCCCGCCTCGACGAGGGCGGGATCCGCACGCGGCGCTCCGTCGACCTCGACGACCTGGCGTTGGACGCGGTGGCCCGCGCGCGAGCACGGTCGAGGGCCGGTGACGCGCCCGCGCAGGACGGCGACGCCGCGGCGGTCCGGGTGGACGGCTCGGCGATCTCGGCAGCGCGGGTCCTCGGCGACGAGCGCGTGCTGGCAGGGGTGGTCCGGAACCTCGTCGACAACGCCGTCCGGCACGCGAGCACACGCGTCGCCGTGTCGCTCACCGAGCACGACGGGTCCGCGGTGCTCACGGTCGACGACGACGGCACCGGCGTCCCCGAGGACGAGCGCGAGCGCGTCTTCGAGCGCTTCGTCCGTCTCGACGAGGCCCGCAGCCGGGACGCCGGTGGCGCGGGGCTCGGCCTCGCCATCGTCCGCGACGCCGTGCGGGCGCACGGCGGCGACACGACCGTGGTCACGTCCCCGCTCGGCGGCGCGCGGTTCGTCGTCCGCATCGCACTCGGCGGCTGAACAGGTGGCTTCAGGGCTGCTTCAGCACCCCGACGCGATGCTCGTCCACATGAACTTCCGCACCCAGCACCAGAAGCCCTCCGCCCGCCGCATCGCCGCGTTCGCCGCCCTGCCGATCGTCGCGGCGCTCGCCCTCACCGGTTGCGCCAGCGACGACTCCGACGACGACACCGGCTCGGCCGGCTCCGGCTCGGTCGGCTCGTCGGCGACGGACTCGTCGGGCTCCGGTTCGTCGTCGTCCGGTGCGTCCGGCGTCGCGTCCAACGGCTCGAACACGGCACTGCTCGCAGCGGTCGCCACCGCACGCGGCGAGGTCGGCTCGGGCACCGTCATCTCGGTCGAGCAGGAGCAGGGCGCCTCCGCCTACGAGGTCCTGGTCGTGACGAAGGACGGCACCGAGCACGAGGTGCACACGAACGCCGACGGCACCTCGGTCGGCGGCACCCCGCAGACCGAGGCCGCCGACGCGGACGACGAGGCCGAGCACGAGCGCTTCGTCGCCGCCGCCGACCTGAGCGTCGAGCAGGCCGTCGACGCCTTCCAGGACCTGCACGCGGGGACCGTGACCGAACTCGGCCTCGACGACCACGTCGGCACCGTCGTCTGGGAGGGCGACGTGCTCGACTCGTCCGGCACCAAGCACAGCGTGCGCATCGACGCCGGATCCGGTGACGTCGTCACCGACCGCGTCGACACCGACGACTGACCGACGGTCCTGCTGCAGGCGAACCGGACACCGCTGTCGCCCGCGCGGCACTCGCGTCCTCAGGACTCCAGCGGCGGGCCGAGCACCTTCCGGATCGCCAGCGCAGCGAGCTGCTCGTCCGGGGTGTCGAGCAGCACGCGGTAGGTGTCCTGCCCGGTGAGGAACTCGACGCAGACGGCGTCCTCGTCGCACGGTCCGAGGCGCCACCCCTGCACCGCGTCCATCGGCACCATGGTTCGCGTCCCTCGCTGGTAGTCGGTCTCGGCCTCGAGACGATCCGCGAACACCCGGAGGCGTCCGTAGGCACCTCGCCAGCTGAGCTGCAGGTCGAGGGTGGGCGAAGCAGAGCGGTCCGGCACCTGCTGATGGTAGCGAGGGGTGCCGGACCGTTCGTGTTCCCGCCGGGGTGCCTTGCGTTCCGGGGACAAGCGGAGCGCTAGCTCCCGTCGCCGTCGCGTCGCACCGAGGCGGCGGGGTCGCGGACGCCGATCGGGTAGGGACCCGTGACGCCCTCGCGCAGGGCGGCGATGCGCAGGATGCGGTCACGCTGCAGGAACCACCCGACGATGAGCAGGGGGATCACGATGACGAGCGACGCGATCGTGTACGTGCCGACGGGGTAGTCGATCGCCATCAGCACGATGACCGAGGCGAGGAACGCCAGGGTGAGCCAGGCGGTGACGGGCGCACCCGGTAGCCGGAAGGTGGGTTCCTTGGCGAGCCCCTGCTTGGCCCACTGACGGAGCCGCATCTGGCACAGGATGATCGTGCCCCACGCCGTGATGATGCCGAGACTGGCGATGTTCAGGGCGATCTCGAACGCCTGGCTCGGCACGAAGTAGTTCAGTACGACGCCCGCGACGGTGAACGCCGCAGTGAGCAGGATGCCGGCGTAGGGGACGCCGCCCTTCGACATCTTCGTGGTCCACTTGGGCGCCGAGCCGTTCATGCCCATCGAGTGCAGCGCGCGTCCGGTGGAGTACAGGCCGGCGTTCAGGGACGACAGGGCCGCGGTGAGCACGACGAAGTTCATGATCCCACCGACGATCGAACCGACCTGCGGGTTGCCGAGCGACGAGAAGAACGTGACGAACGGGCTCTCGCCCTCCTTGTAGGCCGTGTACGGCAGCAGCAGGGAGAGCAGGATGATCGAGCCGACGTAGAAGACCGCGATGCGGAAGACCACGGAGTTGATCGCGCGGGGGATGACCTTCTCGGTGTTCTGCGTCTCGCCCGACGCGGTTCCGACGAGCTCGATCGCCGCGTACGCGAACACGACGCCCTGGATCACGATGACCGCGGGGAGCAGCCCGTTCGGGAACAGCCCGTCGTTGTCGCCCCAGATCGAGAACCCGGTGCGGACGGCCTCGCCGCCGGCCTCGACGGGGAAGGCGAAGACGAGCCAGACGATCGCGACGACGAGGAACGCCACGAGCGCGGCGACCTTGATGAGGGCGAACCAGAACTCGAGCTCGCCGAACACCTTCACGGCGACCATGTTCGCGGCGAGGACGACGACCAGGGCGATCAGCGCCAGCAGCCACTGCGGTGCGGCGGTGAAGGCCGACCAGTACTGCAGGTAGATCGCGACCGCGGTGGTGTCGACGATCGAGGTCATCGCCCAGTTGAGGAAGTACATCCAGCCGGCGGCGTACGCGAACTTCTCGCCGTAGAACTCGCGAGCGTACGAGATGAACGACCCCGAGGACGGGCGGTGCAGCACCAGCTCGCCGAGGGCACGGAGGATGAAGAAGGCGAAGATCCCGGCGACCAGGTAGGTCAGCGCGAGCGCGGGGCCCGCGGTGTGCAGGCGTCCACCGGCACCGAGGAAGAGGCCGGTGCCGATCGCGCCGCCGATCGCGATCATCTGCAGTTGCCGGGGCTTCAGGCCGTGCTGGTAGCCCTCCTGCTCGTGCGAGAAGTCGTTCGCCGGCGCTCGGTTGCCACCCGTGTCGTTCTGCGCTGTCATGCGAGAGAACCTACATGCGCACCGGACCGGGCCGTCACGCAAACCCCGGTTCGGGCGAACCGCGACTGCTGAACGTCCGCACAGCTGACGGCGGCCCGAACCTGAACGACGACCGTCGTCCGTTGCTTGCATGGAGGGATGGACATCCTCCTCCGACTCCTCGTCGCGATCGGGTTCGCCCTGCTCGTCACCGCCGTCGTCGCCCTCGTCCTGCACCTGGTCCTCCGGGCGATCGCGCGCCGGGAACGCTGGGCCGGCGTGCTCTCGCGACGGACGAAGCACCCCTTCCGCACCGTGCTGCTGGTGGTCCTGCTCTGGATCGCGTTCACGTCGAGCATCCCGCGGAACGCCGACGCGTACCCGTGGCGCGACGAGGTCGCGCACGCCTTCCTCATCGTCACGATCGCGACCGGTTGCTGGCTCGCGTGCCAGGTCGCGATCTTCCTCGAGGACCTCGGGTTGCACCGGTTCCGCATCGACGTGCCCGACAACCGGCAGGCGCGTCGCATCCGCACCCAGGTGCTCATCATCCGGCGGCTCACCGTCGCCGTACTCGTCATCATCGCGGTCGGCGCGATCCTGCTGACCTTCGACGGGGTCGAGGCGGCCGGCGCGAGCGTGCTCGCCAGCGCCGGTCTCATCTCCGTGGTCGCGGGCCTCGCCGCGCAGTCCACGCTCGGCAACGTGTTCGCCGGCATGCAGCTGGCGTTCTCCGGGTCGATCCGGGTGGACGACGTCGTCGTGGTCGAGCAGCAGTGGGGACGGATCGAGGAGATCACGCTGACCTACGTCGTCGTGCACCTGTGGGACGACCGTCGGTTCGTGCTGCCGTCGACGTACTTCACGAGCACGCCGTTCGAGAACTGGACACGGACCGGCAGTGAGCTGCTCGGCGCCGTGGAGTTCGACCTCGACTGGCGGGTGAGCCCGGCCGACATGCGCGCGGAGCTCGACCGGATCCTCGACACCTCGACGATCTGGGACCGCCGGGTCAAGGTGCTCCAGGTCACGGACGCCGTCGGGGGACTCGTCCGGGTCCGCATCCTCGTGACCGCACCCGATGCCGGTGGCCTGTTCGACCTCCGCTGCTACGTCCGCGAGGAGATGGTCGAGTGGATCCAGCGCACCCACCCGGACGCCCTGCCGGTCCAGCGGGTGCAGCTCACCGAGCCGAGCACGACGGCGCCGCGGCGACGCGGACGCCCGGCAGAGGGGGACTCGCAGCTGTTCGGCGACGACGAGCGCGGTGCGCTCTTCACCGGACCGATCCAGACCTCCGGCATCCCGGAGTCCGAGCGCTGACCCGGTGACGGGATCGGCGTGCCCTGCACGGCCAGGACGACGAACGGGAGGCGCGGTGCCAGCTGGCACCGTGCCTCCCGTCCGTCCGTCAGTCCGGTCGCGTCTGCGACCGCCTGCCGCGTCTGGTCCTACTGGCGCGCCTTGACCGCGCGGTCGTCCTCGACGACCGTGCCGATCGCCACGATCGTCGTGGCGAGCCACGCGACCCAGGTCAGCGCGAGCCGCCAGTCGCGCGGTCCCTGGCGGGTGGTCTGCAGCACGCTGTAGCCGCTGATGAGCGAACTCCACACCGCACCGTTGAACATGAACTTGCGCACAGAGGCCTCCTGTCGTCGTGCTGACAACGCTACCGGCCCGTACATTGGAGCGCCGCCGGTCACCCTGCCGCGGTGTCTGCCAGAGGAGTGTTCGTGCGTCAAGCGGTCATCGGAGCGGCCCTGCTCGTGGTCGGCGCGGTCTGCGTCGTGTTCGGGCTGCTGCCACTCGACGACCTCGCCGTGCTCGCCGACCGGGTCCTGCCGGTCCTCGGGTTCGTGCTCGGGCTGACCGTGGTCGCCGAGCTCGCTGCGGACGCCGGGGTGTTCGACCGGCTCGCCGACGTCGCCGCCCGGGTCGGTGGCGGACGCACCATCGGGCTCTGGGGCGCGGTCGTCGTGCTCGCCGTGCTCTGCACCGTCTTCCTGTCGATCGACACCACCGCGGTGCTCCTCACCCCCATCGTCATCTCGCTCGCACGGCGTGTGGGGCTGCCCCCGATGCCGTTCGCCCTGACCACGGTCTGGCTCGCGAACACGGCCTCACTGCTGCTGCCGGTGTCCAACCTGACGAACCTGCTCGCCGTCGACCGGATGGGGCTCGGCGGCCCGCTGCCGTTCGCCGGGCTGCTGGCGTGGCCCGCGGTCGCCGGGGTGGTCGTGCCGTGCGTCGTCCTGCTCGTGGTGTTCCGCGGCAAGCTGTTCGGCCGCTACGCGCCGGTGTCCGTCCGCACGCCGAAGGACCCGGTGTTCTTCTGGGCGGCCTCCGCCGTGCTGGTCGCGCTCGTCGTCGCCCTGACCGCCGGGGTGACCGTGTGGATCGCTGCGGTCCTGGCCGCCGTGGTGCTCGTCGTGGTCGCGGCGTTCCGGTCACCGTCCGAACTCCGGGTGTCCCGCGTGCCGTGGTCGACCCTGCTGTTCGCCGCCGGGCTCTTCGTGGTGGTCGAGGCGCTGCACACGACGGGCATCACCGACCCGATCGTGCACGCGCTGCAGGGCGGCACCGGGACCGGCCCGCTGCTGCTGCTCGGCGGCGCGGGCGCGGTCGCCGCGAACGGCATCGACAACCTGCCGGCGTACCTGGTGCTCGAACCGGCCGCCGGGCACGAGGCCGTTCGGTACGCGGCGCTGCTCATCGGCGTGAACGCCGGCTGCCTCATCACGCCGTGGGCCTCGCTCGCGACGCTCCTGTGGCACGCCCGGCTGTCGGCCGAGGGCGTGCACCTGTCGTGGGGCCGGTACATGGCGCTCGGGTGCGTCGTCGCCCCGCTCACCGTCGTCGCCGGGGTCCTGGCACTCGCGCTCTGACGTCGGCGGGGCCTCGGACCGTTCGGGTGCCGGAGCCCTGCGCGGTCAGAGCCAGTCGCGGGTCTTGAAGACGCGGTAGAGCACGAGCGACGACGCGGTGATGATCGCGAGCGAGGCCCAGAGACCACTCCAGGCACCCTCGCCCGGGAACTCGACGTTCTGCCCGAAGAAGCTCGTCACACCGGTCGGGATCGCGATGATCGCCGCCCAGCTCGTGACCTTCTTCATGACGGTGTTCTGCCGGTTCGACGCCAGGTTCAGGGTCGTGTCGAGCACGCTCGACACGGCGTCGCGGAGTTGCTCGACCGAGTCGGCGATCGAGACCAGGTGGTCCTCGACGTCGCGGAAGTACGGGCGGATGCCGTTCGAGATCGTCTCCGCGTCACCGTGCAGCAACGACGCGACGCTGTCCCGCGTCGGGACGACCAGCCGCCGGAGCACCCCGAGGGTCTTGCGGAGCCGGAACGACCGCCGCTGGATCTGCTGCTCGCGGGGGTCGCCCGGTACGAACAGGTCGTCCTCGAGCGCATCGATCTGCCGCTCGAGGTCCTCGACGGTGTCGGTGGCCCGGTCGACGACGGCGTCGAGCAGTGCCCAGACGAGCCAGGGCACGCCGTGTTCGGCGATGTCGGAGTTCGCCGTGAGCCGGTGCTCCATCGGGGCGGTGTCGACGTCGGACCCGTGGATGGTGACGAGGGCCCGTTCGGTGACGAAGGCCTTGACCTCGTGCGTGATCAGGTCACCCTCGTCGTCCGTGCCGCCCACGTCGTAGACGACCAGGAACAGGCTGTCCCGGTACCGGTCGAGCTTCGGGCGCTGACCGTGCTCGACGGCGTCCTCGACCGCGAGCGCGTGGATGCCGAGCTCCTCCTCGATCTGCTCGAGGTCGGCCGAGGTCGGGTCGGTGTAGTCGATCCAGACGAAGGTGTCCGGATCGGCGACGAGGTCGGAGATCCGGTCGACGGGGAAGTCCCGCTCGACCGTGTCGCCCTTGCACCACGCCCGTGTCCTGACCATGCTCGTCAGCCTACTGAGACGGCCGACCCGGGATCTCCCGGGTCGGCCGTCGTGGTGCTGCAGAGCCGCTCAGCCGGCTCCTGCTCAGTAGGCGGAGACGAGCTTGCCGTCCTCCACCTTCAGGTACTGGTTCACATCGAACGAGTCCTCGCCGCGTTTCTTGTCACCGAGGTACGAGGTGTAGCTGTACGAGACGCTCCCGTCCTTCGTGCTCGTCACCATCACGGTGCCGGCGCGGGACGCCTCGACCTCCAGCTCGGGCATCGACGTGACGTCGTACTGCACGCCGCCGTCGGCGTCGTAGGGCCCGTACCAGGGGCAACCGCTCAGGGCCCGGAGCTCGGTCTTCTCGGCGCAGTCGTCGATCAGGTCGGTCACGTACTGCTCGGCGTCCTGCTCGAGTGCCTTGGTCGCCTTCGGCGCGAAGTCGACGTAGCCCGACGTGGCCGCGCCCACGGAGACCTTCTCGGTGCCGCCTGTGAAGTACTTCGAACCGCCGACCGAGACCTGGTAGGTGCCGGGGTAGGCGAGGGACGTGAACGTGCCCTCGCTGATCTTCCCGATCTCCTTGCCGCCGACGGTCACGGGTGCACCCTCGAGCACGTCGGAGGCCGTCAGGGTGACCTGCTGGGCGAGGGGCTGCGTGACACGCCACTCGTCCTTCACCAGGAACGAGGTGCCCGTGCGCCGCAACGACACCTGGCCGGAGCGGTTCTTGCCGTCCTGCGTGTAGCTCAGGGTGGCGATCGCGGTGTCACCGGTCCGGGCGACCCGGCCGACGCGGATGTCCGACGGGCGGTCCTTCGCGCTCCCGAGCACCTTCGAGTCGAGCATCGCGGCGTCGTCGGGGACCTCGCTCAGGTCGGCGGCGGTGTCGGCGTCACCGCTGGCGATGGCCTGCACGTAGGACTTGACGGTCGGGGCCGGACCCCACACGTTGGCGCGGAGGACGCTCGTCGTGACCGCGCCGGCGATGACGACCACGATCACGGCGCCACCGGCGATGAGCGAACGGACCAGGATCTTCTTGGACCGCGGGGACATCGGTGCCGGAGCCGGGGCACCACCGCCGATGAACGGCTGCGACCCGTAGGCGGGTTGTGCGCCGTACGGGGGCTGCGTGCCGTAGGGCGGCTGCGACCCGTACGACGGCTGCGCGCCGGAGTTCGACTGCACGCCGTACGCGGGCTCCTGGGCAGGCCCGGCCGGCGGGTACGACGCGTGCTGGTCAGCGACCGGGGGAGTGTTCCACGCGGCGGCAGCCGGCGCGTCCGCGGCGACAGGCGCGTCGGGCGCGACGGGAGCGGCCGGGTCGACGGTCGCGGTGGGCGCGACGGGAGCACCCTGGCCGGCGACGGGCCCGGCCGGGAACGCCTGCGGCACGACGGGGCGGGGGTCCGCCCCGACCAGACGCGACGTCCGCAGCACCGCGGCACCACCGAGGCGGGGCAGGAGCACCGGAGCGAGGTACCGGGCGACGACCTCGATCACGCCGCCCCACAGGGCGAAGACGATCGGCGTCCACGGCGCGACGCCGATCGACCCCGATGCGTCCACGGAGCTCGTGCTGCTCACCTGGTACGAGGCGACGCCGGTGCCGAGGACGAAGAACAGCAGACCGAGTGCGAACCACACCAGCGGGGTGACGACCCAGTCGAGGGTGGTGCGGATCCGGTCGTTGCGGCGGACGGCGAGTGCGAGCCCGGCCGCGACCGAGGTGACGACGACGAACAGCACGACCAGCCAGGTCCAGCCGCCGGCCCCGCCGAACACCGAAGCGGTGTCGCTGGCGGACCCGAAGCCGGAGGTCCCCACCCCACCGAAGAACCCGAGCGCGGTCAGCCCGACCGCGACGTTGCCGAGCAGCAGCGGCAACGCGGAGCCGGAAGAGGGCTGGGCGATGACGGCGACGACGAGGACGACGAGGGCGACCAGCACGACGAGGACCGTGAGCTGCGACGCGGCGACACGCAGTGTGCCGAGCAGGCGGGCGGCGAAGACGTTGCCACCAGCGAGCACGGAGGGCCGGGCGAGGAGCGCGGCCAGGGCACCGATGACGAACGCGCCGAGGATGCTGCCGACACCGACGGCGTGCACCGGCTCGATGACCGCGCCGGACACCGACGGGAACCGGATCGCGAACAGGGCGGCCGCGACGTTCGTGAGCACGGTGGTCACGAGGCCGGAGACCACCGCGGTGACGAGCACCTGCGTGCGACCGAGGCCTCGCGTGCGGATCCGGCGGGTGAGCACGACGGCCAGGACGACCTGCGCGGTGAGCACCAGTGCGGGTACCACGGCGAGCGAGCCCGAACCGGAACCGAGGAACCCGATCGACCCGGACAGGTGCAGACGGCCGAGGTCGGCGAGGGCCACGAGCTGCGCCGGCGCACCGAGCAGGACGCTCACGCCGGAGAGCAGGGACTCCACGTCGGGGGCCGAGCCCGCGCCGAGGTCGGTGCCGGACCCGGTGGACGGAACGGCCGAACCGCTGCCGCCGGATGCGAGCAGGCCCACGGTGATGAGCAGTGAGAGTCCGGCGACGACGTACGCCGCGACCCAGCCGCCGACGGCGGCGAGCACGGCCGCCAGCCAGTCGCGACCGGAGACCGAGCGCAGGAAGCGACCGAACGCACCGGACGGCTGCGCGGCGGGGGCGGGCTGACCCGACCACTGCTGCGGGCCTCCAGGCTGCTGCTGCCAGGCGGACTGGCCGTTCCCGGCCGGCTGGCCGGGAACGTACTGGCCGGGACCGGGCTGGCCGGAACCGGGCTGGCCGGGACCGGGCTGCGACGGCGGGACGGGCTGGTTGGGCGGGTTCTCGCTCACGGCTGGGGGTCCTCTCCGACCGGGAGGCCGGCGCCGCACTCCAGCACCCGTGTCCCCCCGACACGTGCCTGCAGCGTAGCGGAACCGCCGATCCGCCGTGAATGCGCTGTCCCCACGCTGGTAACTTCGGCAGCGCGCCCGGCGCACCACGCCGGTCGTCGCACGACGCCAGCCGTCGCACCACGCCAGCCGTCGCACCCGACGCACCGACGCACCCGACGCACCCGGCCCCGGCCGGGCGGAACGGAGATCACACCACCCCATGCCTGCAGACCGCACCGAACAGACCCGCTACTCGTTCGTCGTCGCCTCCAACCGCCTCCCGGTGGACCGCGTCGTCGACCAGGACGGCAACGAGGGCTGGCGGCACTCGCCGGGCGGCCTCGTCACCGCCCTCGAACCCGTGATGCGCGCGAACGACGGAGCCTGGGTCGGCTGGGTGGGGCAGGCCGAGGTCGAGGTCGCACCGTTCGACAACGAGGGCATCCACATCGTCCCCGTCCCGCTCTCCGACGACGACGTCGAGGAGTACTACGAGGGCTTCAGCAACGACACGCTCTGGCCGCTCTACCACGACGTCATCGAGCACCCGAGCTACCACCGCGACTGGTGGAACGCGTACAAGCGGGTGAACGAGCGTTTCGCCGCGCAGATCGCCGAGATCGTCGAGCAGGACGGCATCGTGTGGGTGCAGGACTACCAGCTGCAGCTCGTGCCGGCCCTGCTCCGCGCGAAGCGTCCCGACCTGACGATCGGCTTCTTCAACCACATCCCGTTCCCGCCGGTCGGCATCTACGCACAGCTGCCGTGGCGTGCGCAGATCCTCGACGGGCTGCTCGGCGCCGACGTCATCGGCTTCCAGCGCCACGACGACGCCAGCGACTTCCTGCGCGCCGTCCGGCACATCAAGGGCTACACGACCAAGGGCACCACGATCGACGTCCCGGTGGACGACCCGGCAGCCCCGCGCAGCCGCAAGGGCATCACGGTGCGCCACGTCGAGGCGCGGCACTTCCCGATCTCCATCGACGCCGAGAGCTTCGAGGCGATCGCCCGCAAGCCCGAGGTGCAGGAGCGTGCGCGCGAGATCCGCGAGAGCCTCGGCAACCCCAAGACGGTGCTGCTCGGCGTCGACCGGCTCGACTACACCAAGGGCATCCGCCACCGCATCAAGGCCTTCGGTGAGCTGGTGGAGGACGGCCGCATCGCGGTCGAGGACGCCACCCTCATCCAGGTCGCGAGCCCGAGTCGGGAGCGTGTCGACTCGTACGCGGCGCTCCGTGACGAGATCGAGCTGAGCGTCGGCCGCATCAACGGCGACCTCGGCGTCATCGGCCACCAGCCGATCTCGTACCTGCACCACGGCTACCCGCGCGAGGAGATGGTGGCGCTCTACCTGGCCGCCGACATCATGCTCGTCACCGCACTGCGCGACGGCATGAACCTCGTCGCGAAGGAGTACGTCGCCGCCCGCTTCGACAACGACGGGGTGCTCATCCTGTCCGAGTTCGCCGGTGCCGCCGACGAGCTCAAGCAGGCTGTGATCGTCAACCCGCACGACATCGGCGCGCTCAAGGACTCGATCGAGCGCGCGATCCAGATGCCGCGTCGCGAGCGGTCGACGCGCATGCGCGCGCTCCGCAAGCGGGTCCGCGACAACGACGTGGCCCGCTGGTCGCGCTCGTTCCTCGAGGCGCTCGACCGCCACGCACCGCGGAACGCCCAGATCGACCCGTCCGCCGCCGACCCACGCGAGCAGCACCGCGAGGCACAGACCGACAACATGTCGATCTTCGACCAGGACGCCCAGTCCGCGCGTGCTGCCGAGGACACCCGGGAGGCACGTGATGACTGAGACCACCACCGACCCGACCGCCATCGACGCGGCCCTCGAGACGCTCGCGGCTTCGCCGCGACTGATCGTCGCCCTCGACTTCGACGGCACGTTGGCCCCCTTCGCCGACGACCCCTCGCAGGTCGGTGCGCTGCCGGGCTCGTGGGCCGCGGTCCTGACCCTGCACCGTGCGAAGGACACCGAGGTGGTGCTCGTGTCCGGGCGTCCGCTCGGCAGCCTCGCCGCGGTCACCCACGCACCCGAGGACATGGCGCTCGTCGGCTCGCACGGTGTCGAGTGGCGCGTGGACGGCCACGACGAGGCCGCGCTGTCCGATGACGAGGTCGGTCGTGTGGCACGGATCGGCGCCGCGCTCGACGCGGTCGGCGAACGGTTCCCGGGCGTCGTCATCGAGCACAAGCCCGCCGGGCACGGCGTGCACACGCGCCGCGTCTCCGCCGAGGTCGCAGCCGAGGCGAACGCGGCGGCGAGCCGTGCTGCGCACGAGGCCGACCCGGAGGTGCTCGAGCGCGGTGGCAAGGACATCGTCGAGTTCGCGGTCCGCCACGTCACGAAGGGCGACGCGATCGCCAGGCTCCGCGAGCTGCACGGTGCCGACGCGGTGTTCTTCGCCGGCGACGACGTCACCGACGAGGACGCGTTCCGCGTGCTCGGCGACGGCGACGTCGGGGTGAAGGTCGGACCCGGGGAGACCCGTGCCGGCTACCGCATCGCCGACCCGGCGGCCCTGACCGGGGTGCTCAAGCAGCTGGCGAGGCTCCGCGCGACGCGCTGATCGCGGGCCCGGAGCATGAGAATGCACGGGGGTGCACAGCTGGTATCCCAAAGCGTCCTAGACTCATCCCATGCCTGATATCGACGTCAAGCCGCGCAGCCGGGTCGTCACCGACGGGATCGAAGCAACCACCTCGCGTGGCATGCTGCGGGCCGTCGGTATGGGAGACGAGGACTGGAGCAAGCCGCAGATCGGCATCGCGTCCTCGTGGAACGAGATCACGCCGTGCAACCTGTCGCTCGACCGCCTCGCACAGGGTGCGAAGGAGGGCGTGCACTCCGGTGGCGGCTACCCGCTGCAGTTCGGCACCATCTCCGTCTCGGACGGCATCTCGATGGGCCACGAGGGCATGCACTTCTCCCTCGTCTCGCGTGAGGTCATCGCGGACAGCGTCGAGACCGTCGTCAACGCCGAGCGCCTCGACGGCACCGTCCTGCTCGCCGGCTGCGACAAGTCGCTCCCCGGCATGCTGATGGCCGCCGCGCGCCTCGACCTGGCGAGCGTGTTCCTCTACGCGGGTTCGGTCATGCCGGGCTACGTGAAGCAGGCCGACGGCACGATGAAGGAAGTCACGATCATCGACTCCTTCGAGGGCGTCGGCGCCTGCAAGGCCGGCACCATGAGCGAGGAAGAGCTCAAGAAGATCGAGTGCGCCATCGTCCCGGGCGAGGGCGCCTGCGGTGGCATGTACACGGCGAACACGATGGCCTCCGTCGCCGAGGCCCTCGGCATGTCGCTCCCGGGCTCCGCGGCCCCGCCGAGCGCCGACCGCCGCCGTGACTACTACGCGCACCGCTCCGGCGAGGCCGTGGTGAACATGCTCGAGCACGGCATCACCGCGCGGCAGATCCTCACCAAGGAAGCCTTCGAGAACGCGATCGCCGTCGCGATGGCCCTGGGCGGCTCGACCAACGTCATCCTGCACCTGCTCGCCATCGCCTACGAGGCCGAGGTCGAGCTGTCGCTGGACGACTTCAACCGCATCGGCTCCAAGGTCCCGCACCTTGCCGACATGAAGCCCTTCGGCAAGTACGTCATGGTCGACGTCGACCGCAACGGCGGCATCCCCGTGATCATGAAGGCGCTGCTCGACGCGGGCCTGCTGCACGGCGAGTGCATGACCGTGACGGGCAAGACCGTCGCCGAGAACCTCGCCGAGATCGACCCGCCGGCGCTCGACGGTGAGGTCTTCCGCACGCTCGACAACCCGATCCACGAGACCGGCGGCCTCACCGTCCTCCAGGGCTCCTTCGCCCCCGAGGGCGCCGTGGTGAAGACCGCGGGCTTCGACGCCTCCGTCTTCGAGGGCCCCGCCCGGGTGTTCGACCGCGAACGTGCCGCGATGGACGCCCTGACCGAGGGCAAGATCGAGAAGGGCGACGTCGTCGTCATCCGCTACGAGGGACCGAAGGGCGGTCCGGGGATGCGCGAGATGCTCGCCATCACCGCGGCCATCAAGGGCGCGGGCCTCGGCAAGGATGTACTACTCTTGACCGACGGTCGATTCTCAGGCGGCACAACCGGCCTGTGCATCGGCCACATCGCACCGGAAGCAGTGGACGCAGGTCCAGTCGCTTTCGTTCGTGATGGCGACCGCATCCGTGTCGACATCGCGGCTCGCTCGCTCGACCTACTGGTCGACCCGGCCGAGCTGGAGGCCCGCCGTGACGGCTGGGCCCCGCTGCCCCCGCGCTACACCCGCGGAGTCCTCGCGAAGTACGCCAAGCTCGTCAAGTCCGCCGCCCAGGGCGCGGTCACGGGCTAGCGTCCGACACCCGCACCACCGCCACCACTCAGGCAAGGACCACTCATGCCCACGGAAGCAACTCCGTTGTCCGCGGCCGCCGGTGCACGCCGGTCGCCGGAGATCCTGACCGGCTCGGGAGCCGTCCTCCGGACGCTCGAGCACCTCGGGATCACCGACGTCTTCGGCCTGCCGGGCGGCGCGATCATCCCGTTCTACGACGAGCTGATGGCGTCGACCACGATCCGCCACATCCTCGTCCGTCACGAGCAGGGCGCCGGCCACGCCGCCGAGGGCTACGCTTCGTCGTCCGGCAAGGTCGGGGTCGCCATCGCGACGTCCGGCCCCGGCGCGACGAACCTCGTCACGGCCATCGCCGACGCCTACATGGACTCGGTGCCGTTCATCGCGATCACCGGTCAGGTGTTCTCGACGCTGATGGGCACCGACGCGTTCCAGGAAGCCGACATCGTCGGCATCACGATGCCCATCACGAAGCACTCGTTCCTGGTGACCGACCCGGCCGACGTGCCTGCGACCCTCGCCGCGGCGCACCTCATCGCAACGACCGGTCGGCCCGGCCCCGTGCTGGTGGACATCACCAAGGACGCCCAGCAGAAGTCGGCGCCGTACGTGTGGCCGCCCAAGATCGACCTGCCCGGCTACCGCCCGGTGACCAAGGCGCACGGCAAGCAGATCACCGCGGCCGCGCAGCTGCTGTCCGAGTCGGAGCGTCCGGTGCTCTACGTCGGCGGCGGGGTCGTCCGTTCCCGCGCGACCGCCGAGCTGCTCCGCTTCGCCGAGGCCACCGGGGCGCCGGTCGTCACGACCCTGATGGCGCGCGGCGCGTTCCCGGACTCGCACCCGCAGCACCTCGGCATGCCCGGCATGCACGGCACCGTGCCCGCGGTGCTCGGCCTGCAGGAGAGCGACCTCATCGTCGCCCTCGGGGCCCGCTTCGACGACCGCGTGACCGGCAAGGCCGACGAGTTCGCGCCGGACGCCAAGGTCGTGCACGTCGACATCGACCCGGCCGAGATCTCGAAGATCCGGTTCGCCGACGTCCCGATCGTCGGTGACGCCCGCGAGGTCCTGGTCGACCTGCTCGACGCCTGGGGCGGCATCGCCGTCGAGGACCGCGCATCGACCGACGAGTGGTGGGCCAAGCTCCACCAGCTCAAGGCCGACTTCCCGCTCGGGTACGCCGAGCCGACCGACGGGCTCCTGGCACCGCAGGGCATCATCAAGCGCATCGGTGAGCTCTCCGGTCCCGAGGCCGTGTACGCCTCGGGTGTCGGTCAGCACCAGATGTGGTCGGCGCAGTTCATCAAGTACGAGCGGCCGAACGCCTGGCTCAATTCCGGTGGCGCCGGCACGATGGGTTACTCGGTCCCCGCGGCGATGGGCGCGAAGGTGGCCCAGCCGGACCGCGTGGTCTGGGCGATCGACGGCGACGGCTGCTTCCAGATGACGAACCAGGAGCTCGCGACCTGCGTCATCAACGACATCCCGATCAAGGTCGCGATCATCAACAACTCCTCGCTCGGCATGGTCCGGCAGTGGCAGACGCTGTTCTACGACGGCCGGCACTCCTTCACCGACCTCGAGACGGGGCACGACTCGCGTCGCGTGCCGGACTTCGTGAAGCTGGCCGACGCGTACGGTGCCCTCGGCATCCGCGTCGAGAAGGCCGACGAGGTCGACGCCGCGATCGAGCTCGCCCTGGCGACCAACGACCGCCCGGTGGTGATCGACTTCGTCGTGAGTCGTGACTCGATGGTCTGGCCGATGGTCCCGCAGGGCGTCAGCAACTCCTCCATCGAGTACGCCCAGGCACTCGCCCCCACCTGGGACGACGAGGACGCCGACATGACGGGAGAAACCGCATGAGCCACGTCCTCTCCCTCCTCGTGGAGGACAAGCCCGGTCTGCTGACCCGTGTCGCCGGACTCTTCGCCCGCCGCGGGTTCAACATCGAGTCGCTCGCCGTCGGCAACACCGAGGTGGACGGCCTCAGCCGGATCACGGTCGTCGTCGACGTCGAGGACCTCCCCCTGGAACAGGTGACGAAGCAGCTCAACAAGCTGGTGAACGTCATCAAGATCGTCGAACTGGACTTCTCGCAGTCGGTCCAGCGCGAGCACATGCTCGTGAAGGTGCGCGTCGACAACCAGACGCGCTCGGCGGTGCTCGAAGCAGTGAACCTGTTCCGTGCCCAGGTCGTCGACGTGGCGACCGACTCCCTGATCGTCGAGGTGACCGGCGACCCCGGCAAGATCCAGGCGATCCTCCGCGTGCTCGAGCCCTACGGCGTCAAGGAGCTCGCCCGCGCGGGCCTCCTCGGCATGGGCCGCGGACCGAAGAGCATCACCGACCGGGTGCGCTGAGCGCCCGTCACACCCTTCCCGGGCGCCGACGGTGCCCGGCACCGACCACAGAACCAAGGAGACACACCCTCGTGACTGACATCGTGTACGACGCCGACGCCGACCTGACGCTCATCCAGGGCAAGAAGGTCGCCGTCATCGGCTACGGCTCGCAGGGCCACGCCCACGCCCTCAACCTCCGTGACTCGGGTGTCGAGGTCAAGATCGGCCTGCAGGAGGGCTCGAAGAGCCGGCAGAAGGCCGAAGAGGCGGGCTTCGAGGTCCACACCCCGGGCGACGCCACCGCCTGGGCCGACGTCGTCGTCATCCTCGCGCCGGACCAGGTCCAGCGCATCGTCTACGCAGAGGACATCCGCCCGAACCTCAAGCCGGGCGCGACGCTCGTCTTCGGCCACGGCTTCAACATCCGCTTCGGCTACATCGAGGCGCCCGAGGGCGTCGACGTGTCGCTCGTCGCTCCGAAGGGCCCGGGCCACACCGTGCGCCGCGAGTACGAGGCCGGCCGTGGCGTCCCCGTGATCGTCGCCGTCGAGGTCGACGCGTCCGGTTCCGCGTGGGACCTCGCGTGGTCGTACTCCAAGGCCATCGGTGGCCTCCGCTCCGGCGGCATCAAGACGACCTTCACCGAGGAGACCGAGACCGACCTGTTCGGCGAGCAGGCCGTCCTCTGCGGTGGTACGTCGCAGCTCATCCAGTACGGCTTCGAGACCCTGGTCGAGGCGGGCTACCAGCCGCAGATCGCCTACTTCGAGGTCCTGCACGAGCTCAAGCTCATCGTCGACCTCATCTGGGAGGGCGGCCTCACCAAGCAGCGCTGGTCGATCTCCGACACCGCCGAGTTCGGTGACTACGTCTCCGGCCCCCGCGTGATCTCGCCGGACGTCAAGGAGAACATGAAGGCGGTGCTCGCGGACATCCAGAACGGTGCCTTCGCGAAGCGCTTCATCGAGGACCAGGACGCCGGCGCTCCGGAGTTCAAGGCGCTCCGTGCCAAGGGCGAAGGCCACCCGATCGAGGCCACCGGCCGTGAGCTCCGCGCGCTCTTCGCGTGGAAGCAGAACGACGGCGACTACGTGGACGGCTCGGCCGCGCGGTAGTCTTCCGAGAACCACTCGACCTGCGAGGCGGCGGTGCACCTGCACCGCCGCCTCGCGATGTGACCCGAACGTTATGCAGCAGCCCTTCTCCAGCCCCGACGCCGCGGACCGGCGTCCCTCCGCCGTGCGCGCGGACGATTCCCGACACCCGTCGGCCGTGCTGCGCACCCGCGGTCAGGACCGCCCCGACCAGCATGGGATGATCGTTCGATGGCGGTGACGAAGCGAGCGGTCCACATCGGCGCCGGCAAGATCGGGCGCGGGTTCGTGGGCCAGTTCCTCGTGGCGAGCGGCTACGACCTCACCTTCGTCGACGTCGACGAACGCGTGGTCTCGGCGCTCAACGAAGCCGGCCGGTTCGTGGTGCACGAGGTCGGCGAGATGCCGGTCGAGCACCTCGTCTACGGGTTCCGTGCGCTCAGCAGCAAGACCGACCGCGAGCGTGTGGTGCAGGCCATCGCCGAGGCCGACGTCGTGACGACCGCCGTGGGAGCCCGCACGCTCCCGCTCGTCGCGCCGCTCATCGCCGAGGGGCTCGCGGCACGCCCGCTCGAGCGCGGCGACGTCACGATCGTCGCCTGCGAGAACGCGTTCAACGCGACCGACTCCCTGCACGCCAGCATCCGCCGAGCCCCGATCCTCGAAGACCGGGACATCGCCGCGGTCTTCGCGAACTGCGCGATCGACCGCATCGTCCCGGACCAGTCCGGTGTGCTCGGTCAGTCCGGCGGCCTCGACGTCGTGCTCGAGCCGTTCTACGAGTGGGTCATCGAGCGCACCCCGTTCCTCGGCTCCGACGCCGAACCGCCGACGATCGAGGGCGTCACCTGGGTCGACGACCTGCAGCCGTTCGTCGAGCGCAAGCTCTACACGGTCAACACGGCGCACGCCACCGCCGCCTACCACGGCTACGTGCGGGGCATCCGGCTCATCCGCGAAGCACTCGAGGACGACGCCGTCCGCGCCGAGGTCGACGGGGTGCTCGCCGAGACCACCGCACTGCTGATCGCGAAGCACGGCTTCGACCCCGAGGACCACGCGCGCTACGTCGCCGCGAACCTCTCCCGCATCGCGAACCCGCACCTGCCGGACTCCACGGCGCGCGTCGGCCGCAACCCGCTCCGCAAGCTCGGCCGTCGTGAACGCTTCGTCGGCCCGGCGTCGCAGCTCGCCGAGCGCGGTCTGCCCGTCGAACACCTGCTCGGTGCCGTCCGCGCGGCGCTCGCGTTCGACGACGAGAACGACCCGGAGTCGATCGAGTTGCACGCCCTCCTGCGCTCCGGGGCGACCGCACACGCGCTCACCGAGATCCTCACGGGCCTGATGGAGAGCCACCCGCTCTTCCCGGCCGTCCGCGACGTCGTCGCCGAGGTCCTCGCGACGCAGCCGGCCGACGTCTGACGTCGGCCTCCCGGGCGCCGCTGGTCTCCCCGGTGTCGTGTCCCTCGTAGAATCGGGGCATGACCACGGCAGCATCCCCACCAGACGGGTCGATCGACCCGGACGTGCCGAACGCCGTCGACACCGACGCCGCCGCCCTCAGCTGGGGTGACGCCGACGACGCCACCCACGTCGACGCGGCGCACAACCCGGTGGCGGTGCGCGAGCGCGGCGAGCGGGACCCCGAGGCGCCCGAGACCTCCGGCGCGCTCGTCGGGTTCGGTGTCTTCGGGGGCCTCTACCTGCTCTACACGGTGGCCTGGCTCCTCACCGCGTCGACCGCGTACGTCTCCGGCGTCGACACGGTCCTGACGCTCTTCGTCGAGGTGCTCCGCTTCCTCGCGATCCTCGCGCCGGCACTCTGGTTCACGGTGGTGCTCTGGGCAGCGCGCAGCAGCCGCACGCGGACCCGCCTGCTGTGGATGCTCCTCGGGGCCGTCGTGCTCTTCCCCTGGCCGTTCCTCCTGACGCGGAGCTTCGGGTGACCGGGGCGGTGCCGGCGACGACCCGTCGGACCAGCGCCCCCGTGCTCGCGAAGATCGTGGTCTGGGTCGTGTTCGCGGCGCTGTTCGCGTACATGACGGTGCAGGCCGTCGGCAACCTGACGCAGATCAACCAGCGGGTGGACGCCTTCAACGCGTTCCTCCAGACGACCTCGGGTGGAGACTCGCTGCAGACCAGCACCCCGTGGCTGTGGCTCGTGCTCGACATCCTCATCGCGCCGGTCGCGTTCGTCGCGGCGATCGTCATCACCCGGCGCGCGAGCCTGCCCGTCACGATCGCGGTGTTCGTGGTCGCGTTCGCGGGCGCCGGCGCCCTCTGGCTCGACCTCCAGCTGTTCGTCCCGACGCTGCTGGACTTCTGACGCGACCCGCCCACGGCCAGGAGGCTCGGTGCGGCCCCGCCCCGCGCCTCCTGCCGTCGTGTGGTTCTCCACAGGACCGCTCCCGCGGTCGTCACCACCGGCCCGCGTCGATAGCATGGTGGGATACCAACCGTCTCGAGTGAGGAAACAGCTGCTGTGTCGAAGCCGGTCGTCCTGATCGCCGAAGAACTCTCGCCCGCAACGGTCGACGCCCTCGGGCCCGACTTCGAGATCCGGAACGTGGACGGCACCGACCGTCCGGCGCTCCTGGCGGCGCTGTCCGACGCGCACGCCGTCCTCGTGCGGTCCGCCACCAAGATCGACGCCGAGGCGATCGCCTCGGCACCGAGCCTCAAGGTCGTCGCCCGCGCCGGCGTCGGCCTCGACAACGTCGACATCAAGGCCGCGACGACCGCCGGCGTGATGGTGGTGAACGCCCCGACCTCGAACATCATCTCGGCGGCGGAGCTCACGGTCGGGCACATCCTGTCGCTCGCGCGGCACATCCCGGCCGCCCACGCCTCGCTGGCCGCCGGTGCGTGGAAGCGCTCGTCGTACACCGGTGTGGAGCTCTACGAGAAGACCGTCGGCATCATCGGCCTCGGCCGCATCGGCGCGCTCATCACCCAGCGGCTGCAGGCCTTCGGCGTGACGGTCATCGCGTACGACCCGTACGTCACCACGGCACGTGCGCAGCAGCTCGGGGTCGAGCTCGTCTCCCTCGACGACCTGCTGCGCCGGGCGGACTTCACCACGATCCACATGCCGAGGACGCCGGAGACCCTCGGCATGATCTCGGACGCCCAGTTCGCCCTGATGAAGCCGACCGCGTTCGTCGTGAACGTGGCCCGCGGCGGCCTGATCGACGAGGACGCCCTGCACCGGGCACTCACGGCGAACACCATCGCCGGCGCCGGCCTCGACGTCTTCGTCGCCGAGCCCCCGAAGGACTCGCCGCTCCTGGCGCTCCCGAACGTCGTCGTGACGCCGCACCTCGGTGCCTCCACCGACGAAGCGCAGGAGAAAGCAGGCGTCTCGGTCGCCAAGTCGGTCCGTCTCGCCCTCGGCGGCGAACTCGTGCCCGACGCGGTGAACGTCGCCGGCGGGGTCATCGACCCGTACGTGCGTCCCGGCATCCCGCTCGTCGAGAAGCTCGGCCAGGTCTTCACCGCCCTGGCGACCTCGCCCGTCACGAGCATCGACGTCGAGGTGCACGGCGAGCTGGCCGAGTACGACGTCAGCGTGCTGAAGCTCGCGGCGCTCAAGGGCGTCTTCACCGACGTCGTCAGCGACCAGGTCTCGTACGTCAACGCTCCGCTCATCGCCGAGCAGCGCGGGGTCACCGTCCGCCTCATCACGGAGACCGACAGCCCCGAGTACCGCAACGTGCTGACGATCCGCGGTGCCCAGTCGGACGGCCCGGCCATCAGCGTGTCCGGCACACTCACCGGCCCGAAGCAGGTCGAGAAGCTCGTCGAGATCAACGGGCACGACGTCGAAGTGCCGCTCGACCGGCACCACGTCGTGATGGAGTACACCGACCGACCGGGCATCGTCGCGGTCTACGGCAAGGAGTTCGGCCAGGCCGGCATCAACATCGCCGCGATGCAGATCTCCCGCGAAGCCGCCGGTGGCCAGGCACTGAGCGTCCTGACCGTCGACTCGCCGGTCCCGGCCGAGATCCTCGAGCACGTCCGCTCGGCGATCGACGCGTCCTCGCTCCGCGAGATCGACATCACGCTCTAGGGAGTGGCGGACATGAGCAGCGCGCAGACCATCCGACTCGCGGTCATCCGTGGCGACGGCATCGGCCCCGAGGTCGTCGACGAGGCCCTGAAGGTCCTGCACGCGGTCCTGCCGGACGACCTCGTGGTGCAGGAGACCCCGTTCTCCCTCGGTGCCGCACGGTACCTGGAGACCGGTGACGTCCTGACCGACGACGACATGGCGGCGATCGCGCAGCACGACGCGATCCTGCTCGGAGCGGTCGGCGGTGACCCCCGTGACCCGCGGCTCGCCGGCGGCATCATCGAGCGCGGGCTGCTCCTCAAGCTCCGCTTCGCATTCGACCACTACGTGAACCTCCGGCCGACGACGGTGCACCCGGCCGTCCCGACGCCGCTCGCCGACCCCGGCGAAGTCGACTTCGTGGTCGTGCGCGAAGGCACCGAGGGGCCGTACGTCGGCAACGGCGGTGCCATCCGGACCGGGACCCCGCACGAGATCGCGACCGAGGTCTCCTTGAACACCGCCCTCGGGGTCGAGCGGGTCGTCCGGTACGCCTTCGCGCTGGCGGACCGACGCCCGCGTCGGCACCTGACCCTCGTGCACAAGAGCAACGTCCTGGTACACGCCGGAGCCCTCTGGCAGCGCACCGTCGCGGCCGTCGGCGCCGAGTACCCGGACGTCACGGTCGACTACCAGCACGTGGACGCGGTCACCATCCACATGGTCCGCGACCCCGCCCGGTTCGACGTCATCGTCACCGACAACCTGTTCGGCGACATCATCACCGACCTTGCCGGCGCGATCAGCGGCGGCATCGGTCTGGCGGCCTCGGGGAACATCAACCCGGACGGCACCTTCCCCAGCATGTTCGAGCCGGTCCACGGTTCCGCGCCGGACATCGCAGGTCAGCAGCTGGCCGACCCCACCGCCGCGATCCGCTCCGTCGCCCTGTTGCTCGACCACCTCGGTCGCGGTGACCTGGCGGCCGCGGTCACGGCTGCGGTGGAGTCCGACCTCGCCGACCGGGGCACCACGCCGCGTAGCACGGCCGAGATCGGCGACGCGATCGCCGCCGCGGCCACGGTACGCACCACCACCGCCTGAGAAGGAGTCCTCCCCATGAGCACCGACACCGCCTTCGGACTCGAGTTCGCCAGCACCCCGTCCGCCGACCGCCGCGCGGCCGCCGAGCGTGAGCAGATCCTCGCCGACCCGGGCTTCGGCAAGCACTTCACCGACCACATGGCGACGGTCGAGTGGACGCTCGACGACGGCTGGCACAGTGCGTCGATCCACCCGTACGGGCCGCTGTCCCTCGATCCGAGCGCGAGCGTGCTGCACTACGCCCAGGAGATCTTCGAGGGGCTCAAGGCCTACCGGCACGCGGACGGTTCGGTGTGGTCGTTCCGGCCGGACGCCAACGCCCGGCGATTCCAGCGGTCCGCCCGACGGCTCGCGCTCCCGGAACTCCCGGTGGAGGCGTTCGTCGAGTCGATCCGGCAGCTCGTGCAGACCGACGTCGACTGGGTGCCCTCGGCGCCCGAGACCAGCCTGTACCTGCGGCCGTTCATGATCGCGACGGAGTCGTTCCTCGGGGTGCGCGCGGCACAGGCCGTCGCGTACCACTGCATCGCGAGCCCGGCCGGTGCGTACTTCACCTCGGGCCCGAAGCCGGTGTCGATCTGGCTGTCGACGCAGTACGCCCGGGCAGGCAAAGGCGGGACCGGTGCGGCGAAGACCGGCGGCAACTACGCCTCGTCGCTGCTGCCCCAGCAAGAGGCCTACGAGCACGGCTGCCAGCAGGTGATGTTCCTCGACTCGGTGGAGGGCAAGTACCTCGAAGAGCTCGGCGGCATGAACGTCGTCCTGGTCAAGTCCGACGGCACCCTCGTCACGCCCGACTCCGACTCGATCCTCGAAGGGATCACGCGTGACTCGATCCTGCAGCTGGCCGAGGACCGCGGCCTGACCGTCGAGAAGCGCCGCGTGACCCTCGACGAGTGGCGTGACGGCGTTGCCGACGGTTCGATCACCGAGGCGTTCGCGTGCGGGACCGCCGCCGTGGTGACCCCGATCGCCGAACTCCGGGGCGACGGCTTCACGATCGGTTCGCCGACCGTCGGGGCGGGCGAACTCACGATGTCCCTGCGCGACGAGCTCACCGACATCCAGTACGGCCGTCGTCCCGACCCCCACGGGTGGATGACCAAGCTGACCGACGCGTCCTGATCGACCGGCGGGCGTGGGTAGGGTCGAACGGTGAAGATCGCACGGTTCAGCAGCAAGGGTGAAGACCCCCGGTACGGCATCCTCGACGAGCGCGCTCTGGTGGTGCTCGCGGGAGACCCGATGTACCAGGGGTTCGAGACCACGGGGGAGCGCGTGGCACTCGCCGACGCCAAGCTCCTCGCCCCCGTCATCCCGCGCTCGAAGGTCATCGGCGTCGGGCTCAACTACTCGGAGCACGCCTCGGAGATGGACGAGCGCGCCGGCGACGACCCGGTGGTGTTCCTCAAGCCGAACACCTCGGTGATCGGTCCGGACGAACCCATCCGCCTCCCCGCCGACATCGGACGCGTCGACCACGAGGGCGAACTCGCCATCGTGATCGGCTCACTCGCGAAGAACGTCCGGCGTGAGGACTTCGCGAGCGTCATCCTCGGCTACACGATCGCCAACGACGTGACCGCCCGAGACCTGCAGGCGCGCGACGGTCAGTGGACCCGG
Source organism: Curtobacterium sp. ME12 (assembly GCF_903970855.1). Lineage (NCBI taxonomy): Bacteria > Bacillati > Actinomycetota > Actinomycetes > Micrococcales > Microbacteriaceae > Curtobacterium > Curtobacterium sp. ME12. The sequence continues at coordinate 713 of NZ_CAJCKD010000019.1, read as the reverse complement.
GCGAAGGGGTTCGACACCTTCTGCCCGCTCGGCCCCGTGATCGAGACCGAGATCGACCCGTCGGACATCCGCATCGAGACCCGTGTCGACGGTGACCTCCGGCAGGCTGCGTCGACGAACGAGATGGTGCACGACATCCCGTCGCTCGTCGAGTTCGTGTCCTCGATCTGGACCCTTCTGCCCGGTGACGTCATCCTGACCGGGACCCCGGCCGGTGTCGGACAGATCCGCGACGGTGAGATCGTCGAGGTCACCATCTCCGGCATCGGTTCGCTCAAGAACCCTGTCATCGCCCGGCACTGACAGCGCTGCCGAACGGCCCGTTCCCCCAGGTGGGGAACGGGCCGTTCGTCGTTCTCGGGGGAGTGCTCAGCGCGGGCGCAGTGGGCGACACGCCCGGGATGTGGCCCGGCTTGGCGCTGCCGTTCACCTCTGCGTAAAGTAATCACTCGTTGCCGCTGAGGCGGAGAACGGAACGGCCGAGACGATCACCGGGTTGAACACCTGGAGATGCAGTCCGGACGGGGTCCCGCTCAGGCAACCAACTCCTCGGAACCACGACCTCTGGTTGTGCGCCCAGGACGTTGTACAAGACGAATGCCTCTCTGGCGGAACCTGTGATGGGTCGAGCGGGGAGTGCGTCTGGTCCTTGAGAACTCAACAGCGTGCACATTGTCAATGCCAATTTATTGATTGACCTCGTGCCTGGTCGG